>CADAHD010000155.1:1730-7575 GCA_902787595.1 uncultured Lachnospiraceae bacterium | reverse complement strand
CTGATACTCATATTTATTCTTACGATTGCCGAAAAGGAAATTACCTATAAGCGGTGAAATGATAAAAAGCATAGCATAATGATCTATCTCATACATCATGTAAAATACGAATACGGAAGCCGCTGCGCCGATGATCGCGCCTATCATTCCTCTGATAACGGATGCGATCTTTTGCTCTGCTCCATCCATTGCCATAGTGTAGCGGTTATAAAAATCGGGATCCTCATAACATGAAAGCTCAACATTTTTTGCTTTGGCATAAAGCTTTTTGTATATGCCGCCGTAAAGCCTGTTAGTCTTTAAAGGATAAACTACATTATCCACATACATCGTATATACCGCCAGAACGCAGAAAATCGCGCCGCATATAAGGATAAATCTTAAGATGCTGCTAAACTCCCGGCCTTCAGACAAAGCGTTAACGATCACCTTCATGAATACGCCGTCAAAAAATACCCACTCACTCTGCCCTATAAGCCACATAATAAAAGTATGCACAATAAAACTCGGACATATTTCTGCCGCAAGCTTTAAGGCAAACCATGAATTTTTCATTGTCGCTGCAAACGACAGTTTTTCTTTTTTCTTATTCTCGTTTTCTTTCACTTTCGCTCCTTTATAAACACAAATGTACCACGGGGACGGACCTCGTGGTTTTTCTTATACATTCTTCCATAATATGTCCAGCTCCTCAAACAGACGCTCCGGTTCCACCGGCTTTGACAGATGGGCGTTCAGCCCGGCCTGCATGCTCCTTTGTACATCCTCATCAAACGCATTGGCTGTAAGCGCGATGATGGGGATCGTTTTTGCATCTTCCCTCTCCATTGCCCTGATCTTCTTCGCAGCTTCCAGTCCGTCCATTACCGGCATCCGCATGTCCATAAGGATTGCGTCATAGTATCCCGCTTCATGCCCTTCAAACATCTCCACCGCTGTTTTTCCGTTTTCGGCATGTTCGGTCTTTATTTCCCGCGTCTCAAGAACGGCGATCATGATCTCCGCGTTGATACTCACATCCTCCGCCAAAAGGATCCTGCGGTCCTTATGAATAACGGGCTCTCTTTCCGCTTTGAGCTTCTCCTGCTCTTCTTTCTTCCTGTCGGATCTTTCCAGCGTGATGGTCGCAGTAAAAGTAGTTCCCGCGCCTTTTTTGCTCTCCACATCGATACTGCCGTTCATCAGCTCCACCAGACTTTTGGTAATAGGCATTCCAAGTCCCGTGCTGCCGTATCTGTTTGAATTCGATGGTTCCTCCTGACTGAATGCTTCAAAGATATGAGGCAGAAACTCGCTGCTCATTCCGATCCCGGTATCCTTAAAGATCATCTTAAATGTCGTCATGCGCTTGTTTCTTGCGCACTCCTCAACCAAAAACTGCACCGTTCCTCCCGTCGGGGTAAATTTAACTGCATTTCCAAGGATATTGATGATCACCTGTTTAAGCTTCATTTCATCGCCTGTATAGTAATCATCAGTCTTTCCTTTAACGCTGCATTCGTAATGTATCCCTTTCTCCCTGCACTGATCTCCGATCATCATATTCACCTGTTCGATCGCGTCGTCCAGAGAAAACTCCTCTTTTTTGATCACCATCATGCCGGATTCGATACGGTTCATATCCAGTATGTCATTGATTATCGCCAGCAGATGCTGTGACGCTCCTCTTATCTTTTCAAGATAGCCCTTCACTTCATCACTTGCCGTAGGATCGTCCATCGCGATATTGTTCAGTCCTATTATCGCATTCATCGGTGTTCTTATCTCATGACTCACATTCGAAAGAAATGCTGTCTTTGCCTTGTTGGCTTTTTCTGCGACAGCAAGCGCGTCCCGAAGAGCTTCACGGCTTTCGGTCAGTTCCTGTTTTTGCTGTTTTTCCCTTTTTACCGCCTCCTCAAGTTCCTGGCGGTATTCTTCCTTTTCGTCCTCCATAACAAAACTATGAAGCAGGCAGGTCCCGAGCATATAGCCCATGGCATAAAATGGCATTAGAGGATAAAAAACCTGAAGAGCGATAAGGATGATCATGGCGATCCCGAAAAGACCGATCGTAAGATGACGCATTTTTACGGATCCTTTTGATCTGGCTGTGATCACAAGCGTATAAACGGACGTCAGCAAAAACATAAGGATCTGTATGCCCAATGTCAGATAGCGGGCTATATACGCATGATACCCGCCATCTTCATCAAAACGGAACAGTACAGGATAAAAGAAATTGATAATGATAACGATAAGCTCGAACCATAAAAAACATTGTCCCACAAAAAACAGCAGCTTCGCAAATCCTTTCTCTCCTTCAAGATAATCAATTACATACCTTGTCCAGAGCATGACCGCCATTGCCATAGCCGCAAAATGAACCGTAGTATCCGCATACAGAGCAATTACAAGATGATGCTCATCTAAAATTCCCCAAAGCAGATCAGTTATATAGTAGGCCATAACGCCCACAAGAAATCCCCTATATGCGTGCTGTGCCCGCGTCAGGACCCTGCCTTTCCTCAAAAGATCCTGATTGGTGATCAGCAGGATAACGGATGCAAGGATCCCGATGATCGAATAAGTCATTCACTACCTCCCAGGACGAATCCTCCTGCCGAATCTTTGCTGCCTTCTTCATCCCTCATCTTATCCTTTATATTATCGGGTCAGCTCCCTTTGTCGTCAATACTTTTTACCGTATTTAGATCTCCCATCGGCCTATCGGTGGCTTTTGGTTAAAGGCTGATCAGGTATATATCGGCCTCCTCGTCCTCAAATATGAAGCTTCTCTCATACTTACCGCCATTCTTTATTATTGTCTTTACGGATGGTTCATTTGAGCGCTCAACCGAAAGCCGGAGTTTATTCATTCCTATCCGGCGCGCATGCTCTGTAACAAGCCTTAACATTTCCGTTGCATATCCTTTTCGCCGCTCACTCGGCCGCACGCTGTATCCGCTGTTCCCAAAATCTTTCAGAAAATCGTTCAGCTCGTGACGAAGATCGATGATGCCCACGATCCTGTCCTTTTCGTCGAATGCAAAATATGTGTCGGTGACTACCCAGGAAGGATTTACCGTATCGGAAGATGTATTATCCGTAACGGACTTAAGCCATTCATCGTATGAGTCCATCCGATCCAGTAATTCACTGCCGTTTATCGTAGTCTCCCCGTTATCGAAGAATTCCCGCTTAAATGCTAATGCCTCTGTTTCATATTCCTTGACCGGCCTTTTCAATGTTATCATCTCTCTCCTCCTGTCAGCTGTTTTCTGATGTGATCCGTAATAGAGCGGAACGTCTTTGGTTTCATGGATATGATCCTGCTCCACATTCGTGCTCCCTGATAAGAATACAGGATCACATTAACTATTTCATCAACGTTTACCTCCCGGAATTCTCCTCTTTTTATCCCGTAACGGATAAGCTTTTTCCATTTTTCTTCCGCATTCCGGTTAAGTTGTTCCATTATATCGCTGTCTGTCATTTCCGCAAACTCATAAAGAGCAATGCTTAACGAATCTTTGGGGTGCTTCATTTCTTCTTCCATAAGATGCAGGGCGCTTTCCAGGATCTTCGCCGCCGGAATTTCCTTTTCTATCTCTTTCTGAAAATCTGCCGCGCTCTTTTCTGTGATCTTTTCAAGCACCGCCTCAAAGAGCTGATCCGTCCCCGAAAAATGACTGTACAGACCGCCCCTGCTCATCCCTGTGACTTCACAAACATCTTTCATCGTCACCTGCTTAAAGCCCTTCACCGCAAATAGCGCGTACGACGCATCTATAATATTCTCCCGTGTTTTTTCTCCTTTAGTCAATAACGTACCCTCCTCCGCCTTTTTTCGACACGCATGTCGTTTTTTTTATTGTATAATAGACACGTGTGTCGCTTTTGTCAATAATTTTCTTCATAAATAAAAAAAGACCGGTATTGATCCCGGTCCCAAAACATTCCATTCGTGATCAGCGCTTTACAGATCGAATATGCTCATCTGCGGATACTTCTCCGGCATTTCCCTCATAAAATTGAAACACTCATCCGGCGTTGACAACATCCCGTTTTCTTTACAGATCCTCCGGAATATCCCCTTCAATTCTTTTGCCTTCGGGCTCGGAAGTTCGTAAGCATTCCCGTAGCTCCCGATATAGCGCTCTTTCATTCCAGGGAAATGCTTATCCAGCGCGTTGTAATAGTATTCCCTGTCTCCTTCCCTAAGCGTCAGTCCCATGCCGAAGTCGATCACTCCCTTCACTCCTGCTCTTACACATTCGTTAAGGATCGCTGTGATGTTTTCCTCCGTATCATTGATAAACGGAAGGATCGGAGTTAGCCAGACTACTGTGGGTATCCCCATTTCCCGCATCTTTAGCAGTACCTCGATACGGCGTTTTGTATTGCATACGTTTGGCTCCACAATCCGGCACAGATCATCATCATAAGTAGTCAGCGTCATCTGGACAACGCATTTAGCAGAACGGTTGATCTCCGATAACAGATCGATATCCCTGAGGATCCGGTCCGATTTAGTCTGAACCGCAACACCGAAACCGTACTTAAGAATGATCTGCAGGCATTTTCTTGTCAGCTTAAGTTCTTCTTCACAATGCATGTACGGATCTGACATCGCGCCTGTTCCGATCATACACTTTTTTCTTTTCGATTTAAGCGTCTTTTCCAGAAGCTCCGGTGCATTCTGCTTTACCTCGATATCCTCAAAAGGATGTGTAAAGCGATAGCACTTGCTCCTGCTGTCACAATAAATGCAGCCGTGGGAACAGCCGCGGTATATGTTCATACCACAGCCGCCGCCACTGTCGCTAAGTATTCCCTTCGCTTCTACAAAGTGCATTATATCATCTCCCAAACTGTTCCCGAATCTATCTAAACTTCACATACTGCCCGTGACAAATAGCAAGCGCAATAAGAAGCTGCGTTTACTATATCTTATCAAAGCAAACACGCCAACAGTGTGTCACGTTCTAATCACCACCGTTAAGATACTCTACGATTGGATCCGTAAAGCTGATATCCGAAATATCATAGGACGAAGAGATCGCCTCAGCCATCTTCTTCTCAGCCTCGCTCGCATCTTTCTTTTTCTTAAGAGCTCCCACGAACATCTTCATGGCCAGTCTGGATGCTGCATTCATTTTCTCATAATTGAAGCCGCCCTGACAGTAAAATGCGGCGATGTACTTTCTCTGTTCATCCGTAAGCAGCTTGTGAAGCATAACTTCCACATCAGGATTATCATTAGGGCTGCCGCCTACACAGAATATCGCAAGACGCTTATCTTTCCATGCGCCTACATGATCAAGAAACCATTTCGACTTGGCTACGTTTCCGGCCATCGCCCATCCGCCATATACTATCGCATCATATCCTGCGAAGAATCCGGCATCTTTCTTCCGCGCTTCCTTTAACTCAAGCGTATCCGCCCCCATCCTCTCTGCGATCCATCCGGCGTATTTTTTTGTAAATCCGGTCTGTGATGTATAAATAATAAGTGTTTTCATATTTTGCTCAGATTCCTTTCCATTTTCATTATCGTCTGAATAGTGGTCTTCAGATCTTTTTCACTGACCCCGTCAAAGATACGGCCGATAATATACCGGCTCTGCTCTCCGTTGTTATCGTTTTCCTCCAAAAAAGCTCTTGCTGCCTCTGTTACTATGATGCGCTGCTTTCTTTTGTCCTTATCATCTGCGACAGCAGCTATAAATCCTTTTTTCTCAAGCCTGAGCAGGATCTGTTTCACATTCTGATGGGAACTCCCCATTACTTCGGACAGTTCGTTTATCGTAGGCGCCTCCCTGCAAAGATTGATACAGATGATCGCAAAGAACTGTTTCCATGT
>CADAHD010000155.1:0-1716 GCA_902787595.1 uncultured Lachnospiraceae bacterium | reverse complement strand
GCACTGAGCAGGCCAAGAAGAAAAGGCTGCGGCGGCATATCACCAAATTCTACCTTATCCATTTTCATCACTTCATCGTAATTCATTTTCCCTCCGATCTGCTGTATACGCAAAAGGTAACGTGTTACATTTGTTGTTATAAAATGTAACACGTTACCTTTCTTTTGTCAATAATGGACTGATATTCTTTCTTATTTGTCAGAGTAATTATATTTTTTCAGTTTGTTTCCGAATGCAAGGCACATTCCCGTTCCGAGCATTCCAAGTATAAACAGCATGAATGCTGCCCCGGATCCCTTACCGCTTCCGAACAGGGACTGTAATAAATCCCCTCTGCTATTACTCATAATCGGTTCGCATACCCTGTCAACCATAAATCCTCCAAAAGTAAGCCCTATCGGGATCGTAAAAAACTGAAGGGTATTCCGGCAGGCATACACTCTTCCCAGCAATCTTGCAGGTATCGTATTTTTCATTATAACATTCTGATTTGTACTCATCACAGGAACAAATACCCATCCCAGGAACTGTCCGATACACCACACAAACGGACTTCTTGAAAAAGCAAGCAGATAGTTCTCTATTCCCAGTGAAAAGAGCATCGTAAGATAGATCACCCTGACCCTGTTCTTGGGTTTGGGCATGAATGTTGCAAATAGACTCCCGACTACCATTGCGATCCCGGAAAAAGATGTAACTATACCCAGCACATAGTTTCCGCCACGCGCATTCGGAATAATATATGCCGGAAGAACCGCATCAAATGCAGATGCAACGAAATTCACGCCTGCCATAAACAGGATCACATACAGGATCATCGTATTATCTTTTAAGTACAGGATACCTTCCTTTACCAGTTTAAGAATACCTTCATTCTTATTATCTTCTGCCCTGGTCCAAGGTATCCTTATAAATAGCGCAAGCGTGATAAATGCTATAGCAAAAGTAATAAGATCAGCTCCGATAGCTGCATCCAGCCCGGCAATACCATAAATTGCTGATGCAATAACAGGATTTCCTATCGTCACAAGAGATCTCGATAATGATTGAAGACCGCTTGTCTTCTGATAGTGTTCTGCCGGTGTTACCATAGTATAGGCAACTTCCGATGCAGGCTGCTGAACTGTATTCATAAGTCCTGAAACGGCATTGATAACGTATAGCTGCCATACTTCCAGCAGATCTGTTTTATACAATACAAATACCGCTATCGTGCTAAGCGCCGCAAGCAGGTCACACACCAGCATGGTTCTCTTTTTATCAAACTTATCCGATATCGCACCCGCAAAAATGCTCATAGCGATATACGGCACATAAGTACATATTCGAAGCAGCGCCGTACTGAGCGCCGATCCTGTCTTTTCATAAAGCCACAGCGTCAGCGCAAACGCTGTAATGGCGCTTCCAAGTTGCGACAGACTCTGCGTACTCCAAAGCAGATAGAAATCTTTTAAACTGTTTTTGTTATCCAACTCTCTGTTCCTTTTATTACGCTTTCTTCGCAAGATACAAAACATACGTATCGTTAAACACGATCCTGTCTCCCGCATCCAGCACCGCATTTTTTAACCCCTTGAAGAACTCGTTTCGGATAGGTTCCGGGATCACGATATGATCACAGTGTGTACCGGAAAACTGAACATATTCATCCGCGTTAAAGATCCGCTGTCCTTTGAACTCATACTTCTCTACTTCCAGGTAACCATACTCCGGAGC
>CADAHD010000154.1 GCA_902787595.1 uncultured Lachnospiraceae bacterium | reverse complement strand
TAAAAAAGCAGACTGAAAATAAGCAGGACTACATTCTTAGCCCTGCCCGGGAAAACATAGTACAATATCAAAAATACGGGCAAAAAGAAAAATATAAATGCTGTACTTGAAAATACCATTGTTTCAGTTAGCGGCGATACCCTCTTTTATGATCTTTTCGATGCCGTCGGCATCGGGAGATATCAGAAGATATGCATAGTTTCCGCTGCTCACTACCCTGCCTGCCTTTATCGTATCAGCCTGCTCAGGCATATAATCCAGCATTTCGGGAGAAGAAAGCTGGGAATAAACTGCATTAAGTTTGCTTACAACATCTGCCACATCAGCGCTGTCCTTAGTCTTGATTATAAAGATCCTGTAGGCATGAAGTTCATCACCCTCGGCGCAGACATAATCCTCAAGCTTTGAAGCATCCAGTCCGTAGTTGTTCAGGATCCAGTCATCATCCCCCTGATACAGATCGGGAAGGGTGAAAGAACTGCTGATTTTTGCATATATATCCTTAGGCAGCTGCGCTTCCGCAGCCGCTGCTGCTGTTGTATTACCGCCTTCATTTTCTGCATTGGCAGCTGCGGCTGCCGTAGGCTGCGCTGCCGGCTCACTGCCGCCGTTATCCTTTGTGCAGCCTGTCAGTGCCAGCGCTGCAGTTAATATTATACATATAAGTTTCTTTTTCATTATAATCTCCTTCTGTAAAAATCCTTTGTCTCAGAAGCCCAGCCGTTCTGCGGCATAAGCTTTAAGCATCATGACCCACACTCTGTAGGCCAGTTCATTTTCGTGCAGTTCACCATCACTGCAATATTTTTCTGCCAGATTACCGGCTCCGTCGGAAAGCACGGTTGCAAGATCTATATAGCCCCAGCCTTTTTCGGCAGCCAGCTTTGTGACTCCGGAATTAAAACTTGCCAGATTATTATTGTTAAGGCTTCCCTTTCCTTTACCGTTTAAGGTATAGGTCGCGCTCAGTATCGTAACATCCAGCTCCGGCGCACCGGCCTTGATCTTATCGATCAGCTGCGGATACAAAGCAAGTGATTCATCCACGCCAAAGGACACATCGTTTATGCCAAAGAACAGAAAAGCCCTTTCCACTCCCATCATGGGTATGGACTCCCACAAAGGATACTGCTGTCCCTGATAAAGCGGGTGTATGCTCTTATCACTTACTTCCCAGAAAGCGTTGTGCAGCGAATACGACCCGGATGCAAGGAATTTAAGATTCTTAAGCAGCGGATCGCTGCTCTTTGCGCAATAGTTCTTAAAGCCCAGCAGCACGGAATCACCGGTAAATACGGTATTACGGTAAAATTCCGCTATCTGCGCTTCCTGCTCAACGGAATAAACCCTGCGCTCAAGCTCTGAAATATCATAGCTGGTAGCGGCGCCGGCAGGCACGGTATCAACAGGCTTTGCAGTCGTGTCACCGTTCCCGGCAGGAGTATCCTGTTTGGCCGGCGCCGGAACAGGCGTCGGTGTGGGCGTAGGGGTTTCCGTAGGTCCCACGTGTCGTATCTCTCCCGCCCTGCTCTCATTAAAGGCATACACGCCTTCCTTGGGTTCAAGCTGTACTACTGTCTGCGCAGGATCGATATCGGGATCTTTCTTCCCGCAGCCGTATAAAAGCCCTGTCATTGATAACAGGGCCAGTGTTTTTATCAGGTCTTTGCGTACCATTTTTTAAGAACCTGCTCCGCTTTCTTAAGGTGTACATTGAAGCCGTTTTCTTTAGCAGCCTCTTCTTCAGTATCGTATATCGTGCTGCCCCAGTCCCACCAGAAACAACCTGCAAACCAGGGCTCATCAAAAAAGGTCTGTAAGCAGGATTCATAAAAGTTTGCCTGCTCTTCCTCATCATGAGGCAGATCCTGATGTTCAAAATCCCAGGGCATAGCCGAGCATCCGCGAGCGCTGCGGCAGCCTATTTCAATAAAGACCACGGGCTTGTTAAAAGCCTCGTGTACCTTCTTCATCTCATCCTTTATGCCTGCCCACTTTGCTGCCATATCTTCCACAGAGGTCTTTCCGTCCTCTCCGACAGGGAAGTATGCGCTGGTGCCTACATAATCCACGGCGTCAAACCACTTCATCTCCAGCTCGTGGCCGTGATTGGTATTATATGCGATCTTTCCGCTGTATGCGGCTCTTACATCAGCTATAAGCTTTCTCCAATGCTGCTCTTTCTTTTCGGTTCCCAGCATCTCACAGCCTATGCAGAACATCTCACAGCCTGTTTCCTGCGCAAGAGCGGCATAATACTTAATAAATGCCGTATATGAAGCAAACCATTCATCCCAGTATTTATCCCTGCCCCACTGGTCGGAATCAGGGAAGGTGATCCTGGCGCGCCATATGCCATCGCCGGAATTAAGTATAGGTTTAAGACATATTTTAACATTATGCTTATGGGCATTTTCGATCACTGCGCAAAGGTCGCGGTCGTTCACATCCTGTCCGAAATGAAAACGTATCTGTCTGCTGAAGACATCATCCTGCTCTACAGTAAAGCATAAGCATATCCAGTTAACACCGGTCTCAAAAAGCCTCTGCTGGGAGAGCTTTCCGGCTTCGGAGCGGTATACTCCGTCACGTCCGTCATAACCGTATGTAAAGCCTTTTATCTCCATATCGATCTGCTCCGTTAAAGCTTCTCTTCCTTGCCACAAGCGGCATGATACCACATCTTGATAGATTTGTCCATATCCGGCACAAGATGCACTGCTGCTCTTTACGCGTCCGTTCCTGTTTTTATCACTCTGCTCCATGAGCATAACAGCTGCTTGAGCTGCTCTCTCATATACGGTGCACTGCCGTCAAAGACTAGCAGTTCATTTCCGTCAGGCAGTGGATATCTCACTGCAGTCATAAGCCCGCGAAGATAAACCTGCGCTATATGCGCTACACATTTACGGCAGTCATAAAGGTCTTTTAATACCGCGGCTGCGCTTATATCCTCCAAGTCCGGTATGCCTGCCACTTCCAGCAGATATTTATGCAGCATGAGTGCCGCATCCAGGCGCCGCATTTTTTCCGCATCCATATCAATGCCGGCCGCCCTTAATGCATCTGCGCTGAAAGCCTTTTCAAACAGATCGCATCGCCCCATCTGCGAAAGGGATTCCACAAACTCCCTGACCGTCAGCGTATTCTGTGTTTCCCCGGATCCCTGTATGTCTGTATTGCTTTCTTCCCGCATCATTTTACCGGGCTTATCTTTAAAGTAAGATTTCCGTATGCGGGAATGCCTGATGCGCTTATTTCCTTTGTTTCAAGGCTTTTTTCTTCCTTACTCCAAAGGTCCTTTATCCTATACGAAGCCGCTGCGGCAAAGCCGTCCTTATCCTTCATCTTATTTCCGATAAACTCTAGTATCGTATCAATGCTGACAGATAATCCCCAAGTCTGTTCATGGTCGCTGAGATTGATAAAGGAAAGCGCCACGCTGCCGTCGGCAAGAGGCTTAGCCAGTATATCGGCGCGGTCGTTATCCCGGATGTACTCCTTATCGGGAGCCTCTTTGGCTAAGGTGGAATAAACCCTTTTAGCCTGCACGCCCAGCGCATCCCGGTTAAGCGCGATCAGATCTTCATTGGCAATGATGTTATATATATCGTCTCCCCTGTTGACACGGCGCAGGTCCATCCCCAGCATAAGCGGCGAGTTCATCATGCACCACATTGTAAAATGTGTGCCGCACTGAGTCATATCCAGACCATTCATGCCTATCATAAGCATATCGGGATCATTCCAGCCTTTATCCGGTCCGGCGTATTCATCCATGATAACGGCTTTATCATACTGTACTGCTACGCCGGGCGTATAATCGCTGGCCCATTCGCCGCGTCCCGGATTGCCGTCAGCTCCCACCTGGAAAGTGATATCGTTGAGTATTCGCCAGGAATCACCCACCTTATATCCCCAGTTCTGAGGCTGGGTCTTGCCCCATTCACAGATGGAAAGCAATATCCCATGCTCTTTATAAACTTCATTAAAGGCTTCCAGCAGTGCAGCATAAGAGCAAAGTGTATTCTCCTGACGCCTGTGGTTCATAAGCCTTATGATATTTTCGCCCTTCTTTAGCACTATCTTAAAATGAGAGGAAGATATGAATTCGGAAGGGCCGCCGCTTTCGGGCACCATATCATCATAGAAGATCTTTGTAGCGTCCTCGGGTCCTGCCGCTATCTGCAGCCAGCAGCCGCATCCCGGCTCTTTACCTGTGGCATATCTTAACTGCAGTCCATACTCGCCGTCTGCAGGCGCTTCAACTTTAAATACCAGTTCCGCGCTCATATCGCCTGTCGGACTCTGCTGCGGACCTGTGCCGTCAAAGGTAACGATGCCTGTAGCGTAACCGTCCTTTATCTCCGCGCCTGAGCCTCTCAGCTCTGCATAAGCCACGGAAAGCTTAAGAGCCATACCCTTGCCTTCAACTTCGATGCCCCTGATATTGGGCGCATATGTATATTTTGCATTCTCTGCATTTGAGAAGGTAGCATTGTCCCAGAGATAATAGCAATTGTCCACCTTAATAAAGTCTACACCCCATTCAATATAAGAACGCGCGTCCGTAAGCTCATGGCCGCAGGTGCCCACTGCTGCTCCCGCGCAGAGATTCGTTCCTATATCGTTATACATGCCGAATTTAAGGCCTTTGTCATGTATATAGTCGGCCAGCGCCCTGAAGCCCGAAGGGAATTTGACTTCCTCATTGGAAAGCTTTCCGTCTACACGCTCCTGTTTGTAACAGCCGTCATCCAGCACTATATATTCATAGCCCAGTTTATCCAGCCCCAGCTCAATAAACTTATCTGCCACCGCCTTAGTCAGTTCTTCGGTATTGCCGCTGCCGAATGCGTTCCAGCTGTTCCAGCCCATTGCCGGAAGGCGCCCGATCTGCTTTCCTTCAAATACTTTACCGTCCTTAAAACTGTCATAGCGGTACTTATCATCTTTTATCACCGCAGGTCTTTCGGTACTTACTTCGATCCCCATGACTGCTCCTTTCCCCCTGAAAAAAATTTTCAAACTGCAGATATATGATATTTGCCGCTATACGGCTTGTCAAGCCGTTTAACATATGGCTGAGCGCTGCCTTTATCTGCGCATCTGATCATGCCGGCGAAAAAAAATCGTAATCCCCCATAAATCCTCTCCGGCTCATCCGTATGATGAGCATAGGACAAAGACAAAGATCCTTCTCAAGGCCCGGCGCAACATGCAGCCGGAAAGAATAATCAAAAGGATCACATATAAAAACGGAGGAAAATGATATGAAGAAAAGAAACATTGCTGTTATGTTACTTCTGTGCATCACAATGGCAGGATGTGGAAACTCAGTTGCTCCCACAAGCAGGGGAAATCTGAATACCCCGGGCGTTACTGCCCCCGCAAGCGTCAAGCAGTACACCGATGCCGAAATAGAAAAGCGCATCAAACAGGTCGGCAAGGATTACGACGGTCTCTACGATTACTCCTGGAGCGGCGGCAATCGTAACAAGGGACTGGTCATGATGTCAAACGCAGTAACTTATGAATCAGCCGCAGTTGCCGAAGATTGTGAGGCAGAGGCAGACATGAGCTATGCAGTCGATCCCGGTGCTTACACATCAACTCTTGGTGCAGCTCACGGTACGGTCTACGATCCCGATCTTTCTGTAGATGAAGTTGACTGGAATACCGAAAGCTTTAAGAATATCAACGAGTCCGGTTTCGTTTCGGTAGCAACACAGCCTTTCTCAACCTTCGGCGCAGATGTGGATACCGCAAGCTATTCAAACTTCCGCCGCAGGGTATTTGAAAATGACGGCTTTGGCATAACCGATAATGCGCTGCGCGTCGAAGAGATGATCAACTACTTTAATTATGATTATGTTCT
>CADAHD010000153.1 GCA_902787595.1 uncultured Lachnospiraceae bacterium | reverse complement strand
TAGGTTACGGGGGCTCTGCCGAATGCGGTCATCCCCTTGACACAGTGGATATCATGTCTCATATAGATCTGCAGAAAGATACGGACACACTGGGAATACATCTGGATCACGCACCCAAAAAGATGAGCTGCAGGTACTGGGATTCAGAGGCTGCAGGCAAAAGCGATGCATATGATAAGAATTTTAAGGAGATCCTGTCTTTACCTGAAGGCGGCGGGGGTGTTATTGATAATTACATGAAGATCCCCGCGGATACGCCGCTGGTATTCGAACTGTACGGTGAATGGGAAAACGGCACTTCCTCATATTACTTTGCGATATTACCGACAGGAACGCAGGCGGGCGACTTTATAGCTGTCGATCTGCCGGAGGGATACAACCTTAGTATGTATTCGGATTATAACGGATATTACGGGGGAACATATATAATGCCGCAGGCATATACCGTGGTAAATAAAAATGATGTTCCGGCGTCCTGGCTTTATTCCGGAGTGATCACCAGGCTGCCTGCATCAAATGTGCAGCTTGTATTTACCGATCAGCATGTGCCGTATTTTGATACGGATTCCCATTTCTATATGGATAACCATACCGTTCAGGAGTATATAAAGACTATCGCCATGGAACGCCGCACCGACGGCTGGTATGCCCTGGAGTTTTCCGAGGAGCATGATCTTTATACGCATGCGCAGATCTATGAACTTGGGCAGCAGGGCGTAAAGATCGGTGAAGATGAGAAACACAGCTGCTACTGGGTGTTCTGGTATGTTAAGGAGGGGGCTGATACTTACTACATGGTAAGTCTGGCTAAAAATATGTTCACACAGGAACAGGCTGAGAAGATCGCGGCTTCGGCGAAGGTCCTGTGATAAAAACAGCCGGGACGTTTGCGTGTCCGTACTGTTTTTATTTGCACTTTGCAGACGGACATAGTAAAATCTATTCTGCTGTAATGATCGGGAAATGCTATAAATACAGGTGAGCATAAATGAAACAGATACTTGTTGTTGAAGATAATAAGGATTATCAGGAACTGCTGGAGAACTATCTTTCAAACGCCGGCTTTAATGTTACCACAGCAGATAACGGGCTTGAAGCGATCGATATCATGGAGGATAAGGAGTTTGACCTTATCATTCTGGATATCATGCTGCCCAAGATCGACGGATTCACTCTATGTGAACTGATACGAAAAAAGAGCAATGTTCCCGTTGTAATGCTGACTGCGCGTTTTGCGGATGAGGATCAGATGCGCGGTTATGAACTTAAGGTTGATGAGTATATCTCAAAGACCGTATCAATGCCTATAATCGTCAGCAAGATAGAAGCGATACTGCGCAGGAGCAGCGGTACTGCGGAGGAAGAAAGCCTTGTGCTTAACGGAGTGGTCCTTGATCCCAATACACATATTGTGACCATAGACGGTACGATGGTGGACTTTACACTTAAGGAATTCGAGATATTAAGCCGGATCATGAAGGCAAAAGGCGCGGTGGTCACCAGGAAGTCGCTCCTGTCTGAATTATGGGATTATGAGTATTATGATGACAGCAGGATAGTGGATACCCATATCAAGAATATCAGAAAGAAACTTGGTGATAAGGATTTTATCATTACTGTCCGCGGTATAGGTTATAAGGCGGCGCTTTCATGAAGAAGCTGTCTGTAAAAATGTTCTTTTCTTTTTTACTCGTATCACTGCTCATAATAGCAGCTCTTTATCTGTGCATCTTTTTTATGACACCATATGCGGGAGAAAAAAACTATTCCGGGTACATAAAAAGCAGGTCGGAGGAGCTGGCGCAGCGCTGCATGAATTCCACCTATGCGCTGGCTGATGAAATGATAAACGGATTCGCCGCAAGTGAAGGAGTAAACACTAAGCTTACGGATGCGGATTCTTTCCTCAGGGAGAACGATAAAGGGGAACTCTTCTTTCCGCTGCGCTTTTCCGACAGAAGCGGGGAATATGTATTATGTATAACTCCTGTAAGTTACAGGACACAGGCCTTTCAAAACAGCCTGAGCTTATGCCTGCCCATAGTGGTAATGCTTGCTGTTTTTATCTCACTTATCGGCGCAAAGATTTTTTCGTATTATATGAAAAAGCCCATAGTCAGGATGAGTAAGATCGCCGAGAGGATGGCAGAGCAGGACTTTGGCTGGTACTGTCCGGATGAGAGGGACGATGAGATAGGCGTGCTGGCAAAGAGCTTAAACAAGCTTTCTGATGAGCTGAGCGCTGCTCTGTCCAAACTGAATGACAAAAACCTGTATCTGAAAAATGAGATAGATCTGGAGAAAGAGCGCGAAAGAAGAAGGATGCTCTTTTTTGCGGGAGTATCCCATGAGCTTAAGACGCCTATATCCGTGGTCATAGGTCAGCTGGACGGAATGCGTGACTCCATAGGCGTGTATAAGGACAGGGATAAATATCTGGCAAAATGCAGTGATACTCTCAATGAACTGCTCGCATTTATAAATGAGATACTGCTCGTATCACATATAGACATGGGTGATGGCAGTAAAGCAGAAAAGGTAAAGATCGATGGTATACTTGATGAGGAGATCGCTTTTTATGATACGCTGATCAGCGAAAAAAATATAGAGCTTACATACGATGTGCCGGATAATGTGGAATTTACGGGAGACGAGAAGCTCTTAAAAAAAGCGCTCGGTAATGTGGTGGGGAATGCCATCAAGTATACGCCTTCAGGCGGCAGCGTAAGGATCAAGCTTGATAAGCCGCAGGACAGCGGGTCCGGGAAAACAGAGCTTAAGCTGATCAACTCACCCGCGCATATAGATGAACAACATATCCCGCATCTTTTTGAAGCCTTTTACAGGGCGGATCCCGGTAAGGAGGAAGGAAGCGGCCTGGGACTCTACATCAGTGCCATGGTTTTCGAAATGTGCGGCGCTGAATACTCAATAGGCAATACCGGGGATGGTGTTGAATTCATATTACGGCAGTAAACTTCACATAAACTCCACATTAGCTCCATTCACACTACATACATTATGTGATAAAAATACAGGCAGAGCCCCGGGGCTCTGCTTTTTTGGATGTATTCATAAACAGGAGGAATTTCAGTAAATGAAGATCGATGTTAAGAATGTGACCATGATATATTCGTCAGGCAGGAAGGCTTTATCAGACGTCAGCTTCAGCTTAAAAAGTCCGGAGTTTGTGGGTATACTGGGGCCTAACGGCGCCGGCAAATCCACACTGATGAAGCTAATGACAGCAGGACTTAAGGAAACGAAGGGCGAGATCCTTCTGGATGATAAGAAACTGCTGGATCAGGAACAGAAGCTTAAGAGCAGGCTGGGATATCTGCCGCAGACCTTTGGACTTTTTGATGAACTCACGGTATGGCAGTTTCTGGATTATATGGCGGCGCTAAAGGGCATCAAGGATAAGGCAGAGATCGAATGGGCCATGGAACAGACCGGCCTTGTCGACAGAAGAAAGATCAGAGTGGGAAATCTTTCCGGTGGGCAGAAGCAACGCGTGGGCATCGCACAGGCGATCATGGGACATCCCGAACTGATGATACTGGATGAGCCAACGGTGGGGCTTGATCCCGAGGAACGTGTCAGGTTCAGGAATATCTTTTCGGAAATGTCGTCCGAGCGCATCGTGTTTCTTTCCACCCATATCGTGGATGATGTGCAGGCCGTTTGCAACAGGGTACTGGTGATATACGGCGGAAGCATACTCTTTGACGGAAGCCCTGCGGGGCTGATAGAACAGACCGTGGATCATGTGGGCTCATACATCAGGAAGGTGGATGATATCCTTCCGAAGGACTGCGAGATAGTATCAAAGATAAATACCAGAAACGGCGTGCTGACACGCATCGTGGCAAAAGAGCTTCCTGACTATGTGGACAGGTGTGAACCCAGTCTGGAAGATGCTTATCTTTACTGCATACATAACAGCGCAAAGAGGGAGGATGAGCATGAGGGCTAAACTTATGGGAGTCGAGTTAAAGAGACTCCTTATGAACAGAAAAACATATCTTGCGATGATACTGAATATCCTGATGACTGGTCTGGGATTCACAGCTTTTGTAAAGGGCATGTTTATGGCAGAAGGCTTTGAGTATACCTCTTCATTGACGAATAATGTCATAATACCCTTTGGCTTCGGAGGCTTCGCTGCAGCGCTTATATGGGGACTGTATGTGATAAGCGATGCTGACAGAGCGATAAAAAAAGGCGCAGAAGAGATGACGGGGGCGTATACGGATGAGAAGGCGGTGTCTCATGCCCGAATCTGCGCATTTATGACAGTTTCATCGTTCGCGGCGCTTATATGCATGCTCTTTTTTCTGCCTCTTTGCATTAAAAGGATGGATTATCTTTTTACGCTTAAATGGTATTTCCTTTATTCCTTTGTATATATCCTGCCGGGGGTATGGATAACAATAGCCGTATGCTGCGGGCTGTACAATATCTCCCGTAATGTCAGCGTGTCACTGCTCGTGGTCCTGCTCCTAACGATATCACAGTTTTCACCGCTTAGCGAAAAAGATCTTTTCCTGCGTTGGAATATACCGTGTATCTTTGAGCTGTCCGACTGCTATGGTTCGGTATCGGTGCTAAGGTTTCTGTATTATTCAAGGATAGCGCTGTTTTTTCTTAGTCTGGCGTTTTATCTTTTGTCTGTTAAGTTTATAAGAAAGTACCGCCTGGGAGCGTTTAAGTCATTTATATATAATCTTAAGAAACCGCTTGCATTTATCCCTGCGCTGATGAGTCTGTGTGCTGCAGTTCTTCTGTTTGTTTTTGAGCCTTTTGTGGATCATTCTGCGGTCGTGCCATATGATGATAACTGGTATGATGCTCCGTATCAGGGCGAATGTAAAAACTGTGTGGCTGATGTGAGATTCAATACTTTGCTGGGGACGCTTAAAGGCGAACTGAATATGGACCTTACGGATGTTGTAAGACGTGAGATCCTGTTTGAGATAAGAAGCGGGATCAAGGTAAAGAGCGTAACGCTTGACGGAGAAAAGCTTGATCATTCCATCGAATATTACAGCGAAGATAATAATAAGCTTAATCTGGGCGTAAAAAAGCTGATCGTAAAAAATCCGGACAGAAAGACGGGCAGGCTTACTATCGTTTACGGAGGGTATCCGGCGATATCAAATTCCCTGTACAGAACATCGGGCTATACATTCTGCGATTCCGTAGGTCGTGCTTATATCAAACTTGACGATGTATGTGTAGCGCCTCAGGCACCGGGGCTTGCATCAGAAAAAGAGCCGGTAGTGCGCATAAATGTTCCGGCTGATCATTGCCCGACGTCATGGGGCAAAGCGCTCAAAAAGACCGTAGAAAACGAAGACGGCAGTATATGCTGGGAATGCAGGGAATATGTACCCATTATAGAGTCGGGTGTTAACAATACAGACGGGGTGGATGGCGTTACGGAATTCCTGTATGCAAAAAAATATGAGAAGACTGTCAGGGATAATAAGCTGGATGAGTCCATAAAGGATGTGATGGGATACTGCAATGAGCATTACGGGGAGCTTAAGTTTGCCGAAGGCGCGGAAGGGATACGGATACAGCAGATCAGTAACGACTACGGCGGAGGCGGCGCGGGGGATGGTTATGTGTATATGGACGAGAATTTCCTTTCTCCGCAGGCCCTGTCAGATGATAATAAAGGCGGTAATAAGAACGAGACTTTCATGCATGAGATAATACACCTGTACTGGGGAGACATGGGCTGCGAGGTTTCGGATGACGGGCTGTGGTCGGCTGAGGGACTGGATGTATATACTACTTACAGGATCGTTAAAGAAAAATACGGTGAGCTTTATGCAAAGAAGTATTACGTGGATAAATGGACGGAGGAGGTTAAGCATCAGAACAGGAATTTTTA
>CADAHD010000152.1 GCA_902787595.1 uncultured Lachnospiraceae bacterium | reverse complement strand
AAAATACATTGGTCTTTAAGCTGTACTTGCCTTTATTGCCTTTCTTAAGCTCTATGCTTACTTTATTCTTCTTGTCAACCAGCTTGTCCTTATCATGTCTGCTGACATTAGCTCCGTTGAAATAAGCATTGCCGGAGATCCATACGGGAAGATGTCCGAAGTGCGCCTGCGCGAGCGCGCCCATATCGGGCTTGCCGTCGATCTCAAAAGGCTTGTTCCACTCTTCGAAGGAAGGGAATATATCAAAGCATTTGGTCCCTACTTCCATATAATCGGCATCGGCCGGCGTTTTCTTCTTATCTTCTATCTGATAATGCTGAACGAAGATATTATTATAGATCCTGTCATCGCCGTGAAGTATGGTCATGAAACCGGCAACTTCTGTCCTGTGGCGTATATGATAAGGCGTGTATCTGGGCTCGCGCTGGCCGTTGACTATGCTGTCCACGCCTGAATTGATAAGGCTGAAAGCTCCCAGGAAAAGATTGTGCACGCAGGCTATGCCTTCGCTGGGGATAGTCACGCTCACCTTTGAGAGCAGCAGGTTATTGTCAATAAGGGTAGGTCCGTGGCCCACTTCGATAAACACATCAGTCGAGAACATTATGCCGGGCTTTGCCAATACCCCGTCGGGGCGATGATTATCATGCATGAGATTCTGGGTAACCCTGGCTCCCTGTGCCTCCCAGTCAAGCCATACGCCCATAATGCAATCATGGATATGATTGCGGCGGATGGTAACATCTATGCCCGCATGCAGCTTGATGCCGGCGGTCTCCGCACCTGCCAGCTGTGCCGAGGTGCACACATCGTGGATATGATTGTCTTCTATTATCGAGAATACCGCGCCCATACGCCCTACGATACCGGTCTGTCCGCAGTCATGGATATGGCAGCGGCGCACGATATGCGAACCTATGCGTTCCTTAACCCAGCCGTGATACTGTCCGCGGCATACAGCATCCCTCTCCATCTGGGTGGGACTCTTTACATATTTTCTGAAGAAATACATATCATTTTCCGGATCCAGATATTTGCCCAGCGAGATACCGCAGCAGCGGCTGCCGTAGATCTCACAGTCCTCGATGATCCAGCCCTTGCTCCAGTGAGGTCCTATCATGCCATCCTGATATGCCGCAGGCGGCGCCCAGGTTGTGGCTGCCTTATTGATATTAAAACCGCTCACGGTTATATAATTGACGAAATTCTTATCGGGCATGAAGCAGTTGCGGCGCACCGTTATCTCAACTTTTTCCTTATTGGGATCTGCCCCGCGGAAATTTGCATAGAGCACGGTCTTTCCACCGTCCTGCTCCACAAAGAATTTAAATTTTGAAGCTTCCTGATCCCATGAATAGGGATCGGCTTTTGCCTTAAGACACTCATCAAGACTGTCAGCCTCATACATCATCGCATCGTTGAGGAAAACAGCACCGGTATGACGTACCTTGTCAGAGAAATACCAGTCGCCTTCAACTTTCTCGATATATGGATTGTAAGCGCCGAAGATGCTGTTATCCACGCTTACCGTCCAAGTGGTGCCCTTGTACTTCTTCCAGTTCTTTACTTCTTCTGCGCCTGTGATCACAGCCCCCAGCGGATCCTTTGAACGATAGGTGATCCTGGCGTCCTTTGTTCCGGCGTTAACGGGACATACCCATTCCCTGTAGATACCGGGAAGCACTACCACCTCATCTCCGGCTGCGGCGATCTTAGCCGCATCATTGATGTGCTTAAAAGGTCTGTCCTTGCTCCCATCCCCCTGACGATGGGCCGAAGCATCCACATAGTAGACTTTTGATTTTGACATGAGCCTTACCTCCTCTTTTTTGTATTACTCCCCCATTTTCATGTCAATACTGCTAATGCTTATGATATTCATTTTTTAGTGCTCCGTCAAATCATTTAATGTTCACACCCTGCCCGATATTTGTCCGCATTTAAGTCCGTTCCACCTTTGCCTGCAGAGTCTGCGGCATTTCATCTGCGGCTGTCTGCGAATGGTTTAGCGTAATTAACTACGCATCTTATTGCTGCCGGTTTCCGGCGTTCCGGAATTGCCGGTGTCTGCGCGTACTGTAATCGCCGGTTTCCCGGACATTCTTTAACCGCGGTATTTTGCGGGCGATACTCCGAACGCGGTCCTGAAGTTTCGCAGGAATACGGAATAATCCCCAAAGCCTGTCTTCTGCCACACATTGGATATGGCTTCGCCGCGCGACAGCAGTTCGCAGGCGCGTATCAGCTTCTTGTTGATAACAAAGGAATGCGGCGTAACGCCCGTAAGCAGTTTGAACCTGCGCAGAAAATGATACTTGCTCATATGAACCTCATCAGCCAGCTGATCGGCGGTGACCGCTTCTTCCATATGCTCCTCGACATAGCGGCTGACCTGTTCCACCAGCGGATGCTCGGCCACATATTCCCCGGAAAGCAATGATTCCCTGCGCCCGCATAATATATTAAGATGTGCAAAGAATAAGGTAAGGTAGCCCCGGTCCATCGTGCGCCTCAGGCCTTCGGGCGCGCCGCTCATCGCCAGTTTAAGCAGAAAGCCTCTGAGCATCTCTTCATAATAAACCGGAAAATGCCAGGCCCTGGACTCTTTATTGCGGAAGCACTCGGACAGGTCCTGCCCTGGATCCGCAAGCTCCTGAAGGAATGCGGAAGTCACCCAAAGTATGATGCGCTTTGAATCGGCTCCGCTTGTAGTGGGCTGATACTTATGCATGACATTCTGCTCTATCAGCAGAAAGTCGCCTTTATGCAGATGATAACTCTGATTCTCGATCATGGATGCATATTCGCCTTCCAGCACATAGAGGATCTCATAATAATTATGATAATGAAAAAACATGGCACCTGTAGGGACGCCTTCCTTTTCATATACCTCATAATCATGGTCTATCATGTACTGTCTCTCCTCGCTGGCCGGAAGCATTCTTATCTTTCTGCCTGCTGACAGCTCCGTGCTTTTTTCCTGATACGCTTTCGACATTATCCCCTCCCCGCAGTCAGTCTGCGGCCTGAAACTCACCTTTTACCCAGTATGGAAGCAATTTTTGCATGTTTTGGAGCAATACTTATCCTTTTCAAGCATTTATTATAGGTAGTATACTAGTATAGTAGTCAGGAATCAATATTTTAAAAATATAAATATAAGTTTCAGTCAACAAAACAGGAGGAAAAGAAAATGCAGATGACTCTTCGCTGGTATGGCAGCAAGTACGACACAGTAACTTTAAAGCAGATCCGCCAGATCCCCGGTGTTACCGGCGTGATCTCCACTCTGTACGGCACCGCCCCCGGTGAAGTCTGGGAGATGGAAGATATCCTTGCCCTTAAGAAGGAGATCGAGGATGCAGGTCTTGAACTGACCGGTATCGAGAGCGTTAATGTTCACGACGCTATCAAAGTAGGAACTCCGGACCGCGACAAATATATCGACAACTATATCACTACACTGGAGCGTCTTGGTCAGGCCGGCATCCACATGGTATGCTACAACTTCATGCCTGTTTTTGACTGGACCAGAACCGAGCTTGCAAGAGTACGTCCCGACGGCTCCACGGTGCTCGCCTATACACAGGAAGCCGTAGACGCATTAAAGCCCGAGGAGATGTTCGCATCCATCAGCTCCGATGCAAACGGCGCCATACTTCCCGGCTGGGAGCCCGAGCGCATGGAACACATCAAGGAACTGTTCGAGATGTATAAGGAAGTTGACGATGAAAAACTCTTTGCCAATTTAAAATACTTCCTTGAGCGCATCATGCCCGTGTGCGACAAGTACGACATCAACATGGCAATACATCCGGACGATCCCGCATGGAGCGTTTTCGGCCTGCCCCGTATCATCATCAACAAGCAGAATATCCTGCGCATGATGAAGATGGTGGATAACCCGCACAACGGCGTGACCTTCTGCTCCGGTTCTTACGGCACCAATCTCGAGAACGATCTGCCCGATATGATCCGTTCCTTAAAAGGCCGCATCCACTTCGCGCATGTGCGTAACTTAAAATTCAACTCTCCTACTGATTTTGAAGAGTCTGCTCATCTTTCAAGCGACGGTACCTTTGATATGTACGAGATAATGCTGGCTCTCTACGACATAGGTTTTGACGGCCCCATCCGTCCCGACCACGGACGTATGATCTGGGACGAAGTTGCTATGCCCGGCTACGGCTTATATGACAGGGCACTGGGTGCTACCTATCTTAACGGCCTCTGGGAAGCGATCTGCAAATCACATAAATGAAATGAGCCGGCGCAGTAAAATGCGCCGGTTGTAACAATAAGCATATATACGCCTGATATACAGGCAGAAAGGTCAAGAAAATGAAACTGACTTTACAGGGTATAAGAGAAGGCAAAGCCGAATATGAAAGCAAGGGTTATAAACTCCCCTCTTTCGATTATGAAGCAGTAAAAAAGAATACTTATGAAAGACCTGCATGGATACACTTCGGCGCAGGCAATATCTTCCGCGCTTTCCAGGCAAATGTTATGCAGAATCTGTTAAACAGCGGCATCTGCGATACAGGTCTGATAGCTGCAGAAGGATATGATTACGAGATCATTGAAAAGAGCAACCGTCCTCATGACAACTTGAGCCTGCTGGCTACGCTCAAGGCTTCCGGCAGCGTGGAAAAGACAGTAGTCGGCTCCATCATGGAGTCCCTTATATTGGACTCTGAAAATGAGGCAGAATACAGCCGCTTAAAAGAGATCTTTAAAAATCCCTCTCTCCAGATGGCCAGCTTTACCATTACCGAGAAGGGCTACAGCCTGGTAAACGGCGCAGGCGAGCTGCTCCCTTCCGTTGCCGCCGATCTTGAAAAAGGTCCCGCCAGGCCCGCAAGTTATCTGGGCAAGGTAGTATCGCTGCTCTACACCAGATTTGAAAACGGAAAGCTCCCCATTGCCATGGTCAGCATGGACAACTGCTCACACAACGGCGACAAGCTTTATGCAGCTGTAAATGCCTTTGCCGAAAAGTGGTGTGCTGCCGGCCTTGCAGACAAGGATTTCCTTGCGTATGTAAATGACAAGACCAAGGTTTCCTTCCCCTGGAGCATGATCGACAAGATCACTCCCAGACCGGATGCAAAGGTCGAAAAGATGCTCCTTGAGGACGGTATGGAAAACCTTGAGCCCGTTATCACTTCAAAGAATACTTATATCGCGCCTTTCGTAAACGCCGAAGAATGCGAATATCTGGTTATAGAAGATGCTTTTCCGAACGGCAGACCTCCGCTGGATAAGGGCGGCGTTATCTTCACCGAGCGCGAGACCGTGGATAAAGTTGAAAAGATGAAAGTCTGCACCTGCTTAAATCCCCTGCATACTACGCTGGCTGTATACGGCTGTCTGCTGGGTTACACTCTCATCGCCGATGAGATGAAGAATCCTCTGCTCAAGAAATTCATTGAGAAGGTGGGTTATGTTGAAGGCCTTCCCGTTGTTGTGGATCCCGGCATCATAGTTCCCAGAGAATTCATTGATACCGTAGTTAACGTGCGTATCCCCAATCCTTTCATGCCGGATACCCCCCAGAGGATCGCATGCGACACCTCGCAGAAACTGCCTATCCGCTTTGGCGAGACCATCAAGGCATACGAAAAGAGCAGCACTCTGGATGTTAAGTCGCTTAAGTTCATCCCGCTTGTATATGCAGGCTGGCTGCGTTATCTGATGGCTGTTGATGATAAGGGAAATGCATTTGACTTAAGTCCCGATCCGCTGCTGGATACCGTAAAGCCTTTCGTAGCCGGTTATGAGCTTTCTGCTGCAGATAAGGATCTTTCAAAGCTTGATGAGCTTCTTAAGAATGATAAGATCTTCGGCGTCGATCTGTGCGCCATCGGCATGGCTGACACAGTAAAGAGCTACTTTGCAGAACTCTC
>CADAHD010000151.1 GCA_902787595.1 uncultured Lachnospiraceae bacterium | reverse complement strand
CCTTATCGATATTTGCATAATCAGGCCGGATATCCATAAGTGCGCTGATATTTTTACGGCTCTTGCCCACAGCATAACTCTGGAACAGCTCGCCCGTCTGGTAAAAGAGCATAACCGCTATGGCTTCTGTATAGTCGCCGTTCTTCTCAACCAGCGCCACTGCTATGGCACCTATAGTGGCCACTGCCATAAGGAAGTTCTCATCAAATATCTGGCGGTTCAGGATCCCCTTAAAAGCTTTCTTCAGGATATCGTAACCTACAACCAGATAAGGGATCATATACAGCAGAAACCATACCGGCTCATGTACCGCTGCCGCCTTTATGATATTATCGTTTTCATCAAGTTTATCAGCGCCCAGGAACTCATACGCAAAATGCAGCGCCACCATCAGTACCGCCGCTATTATGATGCGTATGAGCATTTTCTTTTGTTTTTTATTCATAACTCCGGCTCTTTCCGTTTCAATAACATTCCGTAACTACAGACCTTACAGGAATATCTCACAATCATCTTCAACCTTCTTGCAGTTCTTGAGCACATCCTGCATCACGGCTTTGGGATCTGCTCCTTCCTCAAATTCAACATTCATCTTAAGCGCCATAAAGTTTACAACGCAGTCCTTAACACCTGCTGTCTTCTTAGCTGCCTCTTCCATCTTGTTTGCACAGTTAGCACAGTCAACTTCGATCTTGTAAGATTTTTTCATTCTATATTCCTCCGTATGTTTTTATGCTGTTACATATGAACATTTATTCATATGTTGCAATTATATTACCTCGCTCTTTTGTCTCTGTCAATACATATTATTAAATTCTGTGCTATTTCCGCGCCGTGTATTTGTATACATTATTTCTATATTCCGCTGGAAATGTCGCACATTATCTGCTATAATAAATTAATCCCTTTTTGTTGCTGCGGAAAACTATTCCAAACAGGATACTGTGTATATTTACGGAATGGGGGTGACGGATAATGCCAGAAAAAAAGAAAAAACGTGTTCTGATAATTGATGACGATCCGCAATATATGAAAACGATCAGGGAATGGCTGAAGGATGACTACGCTGTAACCATGACCATAAGCGGTGAGCAGGCTTTTAGCTGGTTAAAAGATAATTGGGCCGATATGATACTGCTTGATTACGAGCTTCCGGTAATGCCGGGGCCTCAGATAATGGAAAAACTTTATGATAACGAAGCTACCAGGCCAATACCCGTTGTGATACTTACCGGTAAAAATGACCGCGAAAGCATCATGAGGATAATCTCCATGTGTCCTGCAGATTACCTGCTGAAAAACATAAGCAGGGATGAACTGTTGGAAAAACTGGCAAAGGTATTCAAAAAATAAGTGAAGCTGCCTGATATCAGGCAGCTTCAAGCATTTCGTAGCTATTTATCAGTTCATCATATTCACCGATAACTTCCTCAAGAAGTTTCATAACATCCTCTGCCTTATAGCATCCGTTTTCGTCTGCTGTAAGGCCTTTTATCTTAAGTCCGTATATCGCGGGAGGATTAGCTGTATCAAGGAGGGAAAGGCCGCGAAGCTGGTCTGTTGTCTGATATACCATGTCAAAGCTCATGACCTCTTCCCCTTTATTATTTATCCATCTGCTTATCACCAGTTTTGAACCGATGGGCGTCTTTTTCTCTATAGCATGGGGAAGACTGTAATCCTCAACACGCAGTGCTGCAAGTACGCTTCCTATATTTGAATCGTGGCCGCAGAGGAAAGTAAACTCCCTGCCATCTGTCTTAAGTTCGCTCTCTATCTCGCAGAGCAGCGGGTGCGCCACATTCACTGCAACGGAAGGTGCGGTAAACAATACATCTCCGTAAACATCCTTGATCTCCGAAATGGCTTCCCATTCTTCTGTCGAAAGCGTATTACCAAAAGCTGCTTTCTTATCATCTGTTTCCTCATAATACTGAAGCACCAGAGCATCGCTTATGGAACATGCGGTCTTTAAGGAACCGCTTACGGAAGGCTCCCTTCCTTCTTCAAAAGCAAATACGGAATCATCCGTAAGGAAACCGGTAAACTTACCGGATTTATAATCCTCCGAATTCTCAACATCTATCACCTTAGAAAGCAGCTCATAATTATCACTTAAGCTCTCTATTACGGATCCGTACAGCTCACGTACTTCCTTCTCCGCATCCGCCTTATAATCGTCGGAGGAAAAAGTAAGCTGCGGAGTAAATACGGGATCCATTTTATCAAATTCCATATGGTACTCCACGTCCTTATTATAAGTGGGAAGCAGACCTGTACTGAAGAAACGGGCGGTAGCTATAGTTCTTTGCTTTGAATTGGCATATATGCGCACCTTGTTTTCATCGGGCTGATAATTTGCGTCAAAAAGCCCTTCATCTTCCAGCCATTTTCTGAAGTACTGTCCCATCTCCGTCTCAAGGGTACCGCCTCTTAAGGAAAGCTCGCTGGGTGCAGAGGACCAGTCATACCAGGAATAAGGCGTTATGGTATCCAGCGCCGATCCTGCTCCGCTTAAAGGTGAACGGATATTATGTCTGCTCAAGCATACAACCTGCTTTAACCGGTAGCCTTCATCCGAAACAGGTCCTATCGCTGCCTTTAATCCCGTTTCTGCAGCTTTATCCTCCCCGTATTTACCAATCGGAACAGGGTCTGTATCGCTGCTGCCGGTTACTGTTTTCTCCTCTCCCGCAGCAGGTGCTGCACCGCCTTTATTTATGCCTATATTCAATGCATAAAGCCCTGTTACGATCAGCAAAATAATAACGGCAAATACCGCTATCACTTTCCATTTGTTTTCATCATTGATCTCTTCCCGCTTTGCTTCAGCTTCTTCATGCAGGACTTCTGTCTCTTCATGAACAGCCTGTTCCTGCCCAATTATCTTCTGACTGTTTTTCTTTCTGGTGTTCTTCCTGTTGTTCTTCATGTCCGGATTCTCCTCACAAAAGTACTGATTTTTATATTATATCATACAATACTTTGATTTTTCATACCTGTTTTTCCGCAAAAGAAAACGCCCCGGGGAGACAATCCCCGGGGTGTTGTTTTCGCAATTTCCGTGGCCTAATGCCAGGATATTGTTCCTTTCTTGATACTGAATTTTATGCTCTTGCTGCCGTAATACTTGGTCTTCTCCGTACTGGTTTCACCCAGGCCGGTCACGATCGCGACGGCCGTACCCTTATTTATATTATTGACGTATTCGATCTTGTAATCAACGCCCTCTTTCAGGGTCACTCCGCTCAGGACCACCTCCAGGCTGTAATCTCCTTTAAACTCGACCTCGGTTCCCGTGTACGGAAGGCTGCTTACCTTTTTGCCGTTTCTGTCCCTGATCGTAAGTTTTGCTTTTGCGAGATCGTTTTCCTTCGGGGAATAGACCACGCGATAGGTAGTGGTTGCCTTTCCTTTCATGTTGCCCTTACCCTCTACCGTCACGGTGACCACAGCCACATTATCCTTACCCAGGTCAGCCTTCGTGATCTTCTTTTTACTGATATCATTCCCGCTCAGAGTATAGGTTACGGTATAGTCACTCTTGGAAATCTCCCTTCCGTCCATTGTAACATTCGGTTCAGAGATATACTTGGCATCCTTTACCCAGGCCATATCCGGACAATAGATATTCACATTATCGGCACTGATGGAGGCTTTCACGATATCGAAGGTTTTGATTATCGTCTGCGTTCCCTTGTAATTTCCGGCAAAGGTGACCCTCACCTCCGCTTTTCCGATCTTTGTGTTCTTATTGTACTTCACGGTATAATCCACATTCGGGATCAGATAGGTTGTTTTATGGATCGTCGTTATATCCGTTGTGATCGTTCCGGGATGATAAACCTCGCTCAAAGGCATATTCACGCTCACGCCTGTTGCTTTCAACGGATTGATCTTAAAGCTCTTCGATATGACCGTGTTGTACTTGCCGATACCGATGATCGACACCTTTTTGGTTCCGGCCGAGCGGATATCTTCCTTATAAGACAGGATATAATCCGTACCTTCCTTCAGCACGGCCAAAGTCGTAGCATCAACAACCGTCAGCTCCTTGGCAGTCAGCTTCTGTTCCTGACCGTTATAGGTGCGGTCAGCCGCCTTGAAATAGCTGACCTTGAACTTCAGCGGCTTACCCACCGTTACATCAATAACACGGCTGCCCTTGAAGTTTCCTTTTCCGGTAACTACCATACTGCCGTTTGACGTAAAATTCGCGTCCTTATCAAAGCTGTAATCCTTGGCTGTCAGCTTATAGTTTCCCAGGTAAAGAACAGGGATAGCTTTCTTTCCGCTTTCCACGATGGTCTCGGCCACTTTCACCGCACTGTCATCCAAAGATCTGGGTTGGATCGTAAATTCCTTTTCAACCGTACCCGCAACCGTGATACCCGCAACCTTTATCTTGGCTTTTGTATTAACACTGGCATTCAGATTATTGCTGTAAGTCATCTTATAATCCGTGCCTTCGGTCAGCTTCTTCCCGCCGTAATAAACAACTACGTTTGGCGTGATCTTTTCACCGCTGTACACATAGGGTCCCTTGTCCGCAAATTCCACATATAGTCCCTTGTTCTTATCAATTACCTGAAGTACATAGGTCACCGCTTTCACTTTCGTATCGGTGGACTTCAGAGTAATGGTGGTCTGGCCTTCCGAAAGGGCTCTCACATATCCGTAATCTGAGATCGTCGCCACCTCAGGATTACTGCTGTTCCAGCTTACCGTCTTGGTGGTGGCGTCGCTGGGAGTAAACTGTACGGAAAGCTGTTTCGTCTCGCCCACAAAGAGTGAACCTGCATTCAGAATCTTAACGGATCTAAGCTGTACCTTCTTGGAACTGTCACGGAAATTATCCCGATCGAACCGGAAATAGCCTACCAGAGTCCCAATCACTTTATCTTTTGAATCCGTGACGGTGCAGATATAGATCTCATCAGGATCCAACGGCTCTACATCCTCTTCGGTCAGGTAATAATATCCATTCTTCAGCTGGTCGGCCTTGACTGTGATCTCCGCGATCTGAGCAACTGCTTCCGAATTCCGATAAAAACGGAGCTTATACGGAGCATTTCCCCATCCGTCGTTAATAATGATGCCGTCATAACCATCCTGTAAGCCGTATCCGCTTATATCAGTATTCTTGGCATACCATTTGCCGCAGGGATCATCTTCATAGATCTCATTATCGTCATCATCCCAACCTGCTACCATCCGGTAAAGCTTGGTACCATAGACATCAGTCGGGACCTGACCATTTGCCGTAACTGCAAAATAATAGCCCTCGGCCTCCGGATCCAGTCCCTTGATATACCAGCCCATGGTCCCGTTCTTGTTAACCTGGTTAACAACACTCTCTGCAGTAACCTGTTTACGCTGCTTATCATATATCTTCAGTTCCAGTTTGTTTTCGCTTACAAATGCGGGGATATTTTTTTTATCAACATCCCCCTTAACCATATACGGGGCGGTAATGAAAAGATTGGCTTCCTCTCCGCCACCGAAATAGGAGGCACTGTCAGCGGTTACAACAAAGCCTTCCCCGGCCACATAGATCTGCCAGCTGCCGATGTTGTACTGCTCATCGTTACGAAGCTCATAATAGCGCAGCGTATACTGTCCCTTCTGAAGATCCGGTTTCCAGGCGTCCTTTTTGAACACATCATTTCCGTCCTTATCCTTCTCCGCCTTGTTCAGGGAAGTGCTGGCAACGACTTTGGTCACATACGCATAGTTTTCCTCCTCACAGACATCCTGTACTACCTGGACATAGATCACATCGGTCTGATGTGCTTCCGCAGGTCCGGTGCAGAGCAGATTGATGGATACAGCCCCTTCCCGGTAATACTGGTTTTCCAGGGTACCGTTCATGCGTTTTCCGCTTTCGCTGCTTCCGTAGGTCGGTCCCGTATAGTAATTGTGAAAAACAATCTGGAACAGTTC
>CADAHD010000150.1 GCA_902787595.1 uncultured Lachnospiraceae bacterium | reverse complement strand
ACCACCGTGTTTTTTGATGTTAAAGGACAGTCCTACGGCAGGCAGGTGGCTGATATACTGTTGGGCAAGATCACAGGCGAGATAGAAGGGGCAAAGATCAGCGCAACGGAGAATTTCGGCCAGCCCATAATCTATCAGGATCCTGCGGAAAAAGAGCTGGGCAATGTATCCGGATATAAGATAGACCTTTACGACAGGACCGATACGCATATACAGATCTATGCCGAGGACGGAGCGCTTAAGATTAAATATTTTGAGATAAATCCGCCTAAGGATAAAATGTCGCCGGAATATATAGCCGGACACAGGGATGAGATAATCTGGACCTTTGACGAAGGCGTATATCAGGGATATAAGATAACCTCCCTCAGATTTGTACCCGCAAATAAAGGCCGGGGCGGCAGCGAATTGTCGGATTCGACACTGGAAGATTCGGCTTACGAATATACTTATCAGGAAAACGATTATCCCGGTAATGTAGTGGGCGTTTATCTTACGCTGGAGAGCCCTCAGTATGGGGAATTCTATGCATACAGATATATAAAGATGTATAATCTTAGCGACGAGGACGCAAAGGATTATAATATACGTACTCTGGTGAGTACAAATTAAAGACTAAAAAAGGGTACACATGGGGACAGAACAGAATTATAATAGACGGTGGGCAGTCTGGCTGAAGTTTGCATTGATACTGGCCGTGCTGGTATTTGTGCTGCTGGCAGGCTTCTTTGTGTTTAAAGTGCATTCGGACGGACGCATAGCCCTTCGTGAGGCGAAGAATATACGCATGGCGCTGGCTACAGCCGATATTGAAATGTACGGCGTGGGAAAGAGCATATATGCGCCGGAAACCCATAACGGACTGACAGAAAGCGCTATGGCAGCCGTAGAAAAGTATGCCGGAGTTTCGGATGGCGTGACACTGCTGTCCTATGACAGGGAAAGCAGAGAGGTAAGGATGTTCACCTACAAGACAGATCATTATCTGGTGACCTACATTCTTACGGATACGGGAGAGGAGTGGTTTGTTGACTACCTCTGGAGGATATTTGTTTACTAAACCGTATTATACGGGAGGAGCATATGGCAGCCTACAGATATAAGGCAAAAGATGAACAGGGCAAGGCTTTTTCAGGGACAATGAACGCCGCGAGCGAACAGGACCTGCATGAGAAGCTCAAAGCCGACGGAAAATTCTTAATAGAAGCAAAGGAGCTGACCGGCAAGGCCAGGACCAGGAGACTGAAGGCTGACCGTCTTGCAGATTTTTCGCGAAACCTTGGTAAGCTCATAAATGCCGGTATTACACTGGTCAGGGCGCTTAAGATCATATCTGAGGATGAATCGATAAAGCCGAAGGAGAGAGAGATCTACGCTGATGTGCTTAAGAGCGTGCGTCAGGGTATGCCGCTTTCCGATGCGATGATGGAGCAGGGAGATACTTTCCCCAGCCTTTTCATAAACATGATACGCAGCTCCGAAAACGCCGGCAACATGGATCAGGTAGCCGAGCAGATGGCGGAGTATTACAGCAAGGAGCACCGCTTAAACCAGAAGATAAAGAGTTCCATGACCTATCCCAAGATACTGGGCGTTATGATAGTGGCCGTGGTGATCATCATAATGGGCTTCGTGCTGCCACAGTTTGAGGATCTGTTCGCGCAGATGGAATCGCTGCCTCCGGCAACGCGCATACTTATGGCCATAAGCGATTTTGTGCAGCACAGATGGTATATACTGATCTTCTTTGGCGTGGTGGGATATCTGTTATTAAAGCTGATATTCTCGATCCCCAAGGTTAAATATTTAAGGGATAAGGCGGAGGTGCATCTGCCTGTCATAGGGCTCCTGCGCAAGATAGTTTATACGGCGCGTTTTGCAAGGACGCTCTCAAGTCTTTATTCGGCAGGTATTTCCATACTGACCTGCCTTACCATCGCAAAGACTACTATAGGAAATACCTATATAGAATCACAGTTTGACGAACTTATAGCAGCAATAAGAGCGGGCGAAAACCTCTCCACGGCGATAGACAGGGTTGACGGCTTTACAAAGAAGCTTTCTTCCACTGTAATGGTCGGTGAGGAGACGGGCGCTCTCGATGCCATGCTGATATCTATTGCCGATCAGATGGAATTTGAATCCGAGATGGCAGTAAGCAAGATGGTGGCAATGCTTGAGCCTACCATGATAGTGGTTATGGCAGTGATCGTAGGCTTTATAATGATAGCGGTGATCCAGCCTATATACGGATCGTATCAGACTATTGCGAATTCGGCGCATTAAACGGCGCCTGCTGAATCTAAACAATATACGGAGGAGCATATCTCATGAGCACCGTAATATATATATCAAACAAGCAGATACAGGTGGTGACGGCAAGGGGCAGCGGCAAAGGCGCCAAGCCGGTACAGGCCTATACAATGGCATCCCCCGAAGGAAGCGTTATCAATGGTATGATAATGGATCCGGAAGCTTTAGCGCCCTTTATTAAAGGTTTCTTTGCGCATAACAAGCTGTCCACAAATAATGTGAGCCTGGTGGTAAACAGCAGCAAGATCGCCGGAAAGCGCATAGAGCTGCCCAGGATGAACCATACCAAGACCCTTGAATTTGTGGCCAGAGAGTTTAATGATATGGCCAGGGATGAAGCGGCTCCCGTATATTCCTATACCGAACTGCAGACGGAAAAAGGCAGCAAGATCAATAAAGTATATGCCGAGTCTGTAGAGTCTGAGTTCATCAAGGATTATATCGATCTGTTTAATGCTGCGGGAATAAACCTTAAAGGCATTTATTCAAGCGAAGGCACGATGATAAAGATGCTCGAACAGACGGCAGCCAAAAGACACAAGACATTCGTGGTCCAGGTGGCGGACGATAATATGCTGACCAATGTTTTGTGGGTTGACGGGAACTTCTGCTATTATTCGAGCCAGCGCTGCTTTTCCGAACCCGGAACGGAAGAATACTTTGAAGAATGTGTAAGGACTCTTTCACAGCTGACTCAGTTCATGAAGGCAAATCAGATGGATACGCCTATAGAAAACATCTATGTTGCCGGCGTTAAGGGAATCGATATGGACAGCTACAGAACGCTGACCGGCGGCTCACGCATCGAAGCAAAAGTAGACTGGTTCGACTGCGGACTGGGAACAAAGGTTAACAGACGCTTTGATCTTACCACTGTCCTTCCTGCTCTTGGCGGACTTTTGGGACAGGTTAAGAGCAATAATATGCTCAGCAACTACAGCACCAAGAAGTCGGAAAAGAAGGTGGATGACTTCTGGAGAAAGAGCATACTGCTTATTTCGGCGGTAGCTGTGCTGATGATAGGCCTCACGGTATGGGCAGTGCTTAACGAAAAGAAAACAGCCGATGAGCTGGATACTTTAAAGCAGTATAACGAGAATCCCGCTACGCTGATGCAGCTGGGTGTTTACGATGCTGCCGTTGCCGGTATCACGGAAGGCAGTGACAGATATTACAGTTATACAAATATTATAAATGCTGTAGAGTCGTACCCCATCTTTAATGCAAAGATAATCGAGCCGCTGGAGCGCTGCGCGATGGGATATGCGGAACTGGAGATCACCAGTTTTGACGCCGTAGCCGGCTCCCTGAGCTTTACGGCCAATTCCGAAAGGGTTCAGGATATCAATAAATTCATAGCCAGGATCCAGGAAGAGGATACTTTCAGTTCGGTTTCCTATTCGGGCTACAGCTTAAACGGCAGAGATAATACCTGGAATATACATGTGACCTGCATACTTGCAGAGAGCGCAGGAAGGTAGGTGGAATATGCAGACTCAGATGACAGAAAGAGATAAAAGGCTTATAGTGATACTTTCCATCATTGTTCTGGTGGTGGGCTTTGGCTGGTGGGGCATACGCCCGGCGCTCAAAAACGACAAGAAAATGAAGGCGGAAGTGGAGAAGCAGCAGGAGCTGATGATAATAAATGATGCCAAGCTCTCAAAGCTGTTCATGTATGAATCCGAAGCTGAATCTTATGAGGAGCTTATCGCGGAAGAAAGAGAGCATTATTTTCCCATGATGAGTTCCAGCGAGATTGATCGTTACTTTACCAATATGATACTGGACAGAGGACTTTCGGCTTATGATCTGAGCATAAGAGTGGGCAGCAAGCCTGCGCCCGTGGAACCCTATAAGTATTCGGCGATGGCAGAACTTATAGCTCAGGAGGCGGCAGAGGCTTCCCAGAAATCAAGCAGTTCCAAGAAAAGCGATGAGGAAGAGGATCCGTTTGATTATGAAAGCTCACATTCATATAATTCGGAGATCTACGCCGTGGATCTTTCCATGCGTCTGGCCGGAGATATGGAGGATCTGAAGGGCTTTATAGAAGATCTTTCCAAATCGGATAAACTGCTGCTGGTAAGAAATTGTGTATGGTCGGAGCAGGTATCCATGGTCAATGATTATTCGGATTATGACAGCGAGACCGGGGAAGGCGGAGAGTTTGAGCCGCTGATGATAACCACGACTGTGATCAATATGAATGTTACCATGTATATGTGCGACCAGAGCGAAGCTGCAGAGGATACAGAAGAAGCAGCAGAAGAATAAAAATGAACGGATATCTGAAGCGAAGAAATTCAGGAGCAGCATCCTGAGCGAAGCGGAGGATCTTATAAAAGGAGCCCAATATGGAAGTCAAGAGAAACAATGCTATACGTATAGGTGATGTGTTAAAGGAATTCGGCTACGTTACCGAAGAGCAGATAGGACAGGCTATAGCCTACCAGAAGGAGAACAAGGGCGTTCTGATGGGCGGCGCGCTGATAGCGCTGGGCTTCATCAACGAAAGACAGATGCTCGATGCGCTGGGCCGCAGGCTGGATCATGAAGTGGTCAACATCGGCGATCTGCATGTGGATATCAAGGCTGTAGAGCGTATACCCAAGGCTCTGGCAGAAAAGTACTGCATGATGCCCTATGCGGAAGATGATCAGTCGCTGTATATCGTAGTTAACGATCCTCTTAACTTTTACGGAATAGAGGATGTGCGTCAGATAACCGGCGCACAGCTGGTCATCAAGCTCTGTGAGAAGGCGCAGCTGGAAAATGCCATTCAGTATTACTATTCTGAAGTAAGCGCCAGAAAGGCGGCTGATAAGGCTGCAAAGAACTCCAACTTCGTGGAGCAGATCGTAGAGGTGAATGTGGAGGATGCCGATGACGACACCCCCATCATAAACCTTCTTAATTCGCTGATCATAAGGGCATATAACTCAAATGTATCCGATATCCATATCGAACCTTTCGAAAGCCATACCTCGGTGCGTATGCGTCTGGACGGTGTTATAACCGATATCATGCAGCTTCAGAAAAATATACATAACTCGCTGATAGCGCGTATCAAGATACTGGGAGATCTGGATATCGCAGAGCGCCGTGTGCCTCAGGACGGACATTTCCGTACCAGCATTGAAGGAACGAACTTAAATGTCCGTGTTTCCGTTATACCTACCGTGTTTGGTGAGAAGGCCGTGCTGCGACTTCTGGCTTCGGCTGCCACGATTGACAATTCGGGAACCTTTGGCATGCAGCAGAAGTATTATGATCTGGTATCAAGGATGCTGGATTCGCCCAACGGTATCATATATGTAACAGGACCTACAGGTTCCGGTAAGTCTACGACCCTTTATATGATACTGGAGGCTTTGTCGAAGAGATCGGTGAACATCTCCACCATAGAGGATCCCGTGGAGAAAAATGTGCCCAAGCTTAATCAGATGCAGGTTAACAATGTGGCGGGCCTGACCTTTGAAGTGGGACTTAGAGCTCTCTTGCGTCAGGATCCCGATATCATAATGGTTGGTGAGACGCGTGATAATGAAACCGCTGCCATATCGGTACGTGCGGCTATCACAGGTCACCTGGTGCTTTCGACCCTGCATACCAATGACGCTTCATCTACCGTAGTCAGACTGGTGGATATGGGAATAGAGCCCTTCATGCTGGCAAACTCTCTGGTGGGAGTTATTGCCCAGCG
>CADAHD010000149.1 GCA_902787595.1 uncultured Lachnospiraceae bacterium | reverse complement strand
ACACATCAGTAATTTTATAATTTATGGGAGGATTAGATTATGCCTGTAGTACCGGCGATATGCCCTAATTGTGGAGCGAATCTTGAAGTGAATAAGGATTATGAAGCTGCGAAGTGCCCTTATTGCGGTACAGCGTACCTGGTTGAGGATGCGATCAATAACTACAATACCACAAATATTATTACAAACCATATTCAGGCGGATACGGTTAATGTTTATGGTGGTAAAGAAAGTGACTTTGATATACAAGCAGGAACACTAGTTGGATATAAGGGGGAGTCCGCGGATGTAGTCATACCAAATAATGTTAGGATCATTGGTTATAGAGCTTTTAAAGATATGACGATATCTAGAATTACCATTCCCGGAAGTGTCAAGCAAATACAAGGTTATGCATTTGAACGGTGCTGGGATTTGAAAGAAGTTGTTTTTTTGGATAGCATACCGGAAATGCCGGTTAACATATTTGAAGGGCTCAAGGATGTAAAGGTTGTTTATCCAAAGAGTTGCGAGTTTCAAGGTAGAAGAGCTTATACTAACATTACCAGTTTCACTATTCCTGATGGGATCAAATCGATTGAAGCAGATTTTTTTAATTCTTGTAAAGAATTGGAGTCTGTTCATGTCCCGGAAACAGTTGAGATTATAGGTGACAGGGCTTTTGCTGATTGCGAGAAATTGAAGGAAATCAATTTCCCTAATTCGCTAAAGCGTATAGGAGCGGGGGCATTTTTGAATTGCAAAAGCTTAAAGGTTTTAGAAATCCCCGAGTCGGTACAAAGTGTCGGAACAGGTGCAGTTGAAGGATGTGACTTTGACATGCTTTCGATCCCATCAAGTATAGAAGATTTACATGAAATGATGTTTAAACATTATGTAGACGATGATGGTTGCGAAAGAGAAATAGGAGTAGAATTCAGTGCCGAGTGCATAATGATAAATACGTACAATATTGGACGTAATATGTTTGATAATTTAAGAGCAAAAAAAGTTAAAAAAGTGATTATAGGAGAAAAGGTTCAATATATTGATTCATATGCTTTTCATTATTGTCCTATTGAGGAACTTACATTTCTTGGGAATGATACACAATGTCATGAATATGCTTTTTACGATTCCGGTAAAACAATCGGAATGCATGCCTATAGGTGGGAGAAACTAACCGCATCAGATGAATGCAAAAAGAAGAATTACTATTGCTTTAAGAGGCATTATAAGCTTCCGCTGAAATATCGGCCGGCTGGTTGTTACATAGCAACCTGCGTATACGGTTCTTATGATTGTCCGGAAGTGTGGGTACTTCGTAGATACAGAGATCAGCATTTACAGAAGTCAGTAATGGGTAGAGCTTTTATTGCTGCATATTATACGATAAGCCCCACATTGGTTGAGATTTTTGGAAATACTAACGTATTTCATAAAATTTGGAAACCATTCCTGGATAGATGGGTAAAGTCTTTACACGAAAAGGGCTATCAGGACACACAGTATTATGATTGAGACAGTCTATTGATTATCATCAATAAGAAGGCGGGGAAAGTTGGCTGAGATTGAATAATATGTAAAGGAGAAGTAAGTATGCCCAATTCAGAAGTAAATAAATTCAAGGATGAAAAAATAATAAGAGGAGAGTTCTCTGATTGGATTAACACTACAGCATCCGAAATCACAGAAGAAGATATTAAAGATAATCTGAACATATTGAAAGGTATTAGAAACAATCGCAAAAAGTACAAAGAAGAGTCTTAGTAGCATGCAGGATCATATAGAAGATTATGGCATATTTAAACAAAGAAAATAAAAGAAAACAGAGGCAGAGAAACTCTTTTACAGGTTTCTCTTATTCTTACGGTTACCCGGGGCTTCCGGATGATGAAAGAATGGAACTTGAGGGCATTTCTGCAGAGGCTTATCGGAAAAGGGAAAAAGCAGAAAAATATCAAGTTCTGGCAGATGAGTGCTGGGAGAGAAGGGAATGGGAAAATGCTAAAAAGTATAGGCTGACTGCACGACATCTAATGGAGGAAGCCAGGCAGGATGCAGCAAAAGCCAGAGGGCTTTCTGACAGATACTATGAAAAGCTGGCTAAAGAACGCCGGAAAAGGAAATTCAGAACCGACCATAATATTCTTTTTGGATTGCTATCCCATATCAGAAAAATATTCTTCAGGGGCAGAAACTTATGAAAAGCGAATTCCCGATTCTGCTTGTAAGCACTTGAAATTGCATGATATATGAAATTTATGAGTGACGGAAGGGCTTATGATGAGTTAAGCCACAGGGAGTAAAGACATGAAGATCAAATGTGAATACTGCGGATCGATGTTTGACGATACATTGGAAAAGTGTCCCAACTGCGGAGGCACTAATAACAATGTCCGCAGAAGCACTGACGACCAGCCCACTACCATAGAGGGCTTAAAAGAATGGTATAAAGCTAAGGGCCTTCCTGATGAAGAAGTGACCAGGTTCTTCATCGGCAGGGATTATAAAGGCTCAAAGGCCTTTGGCATTTATAAAGATGAGAAGGGCAAATGCATAGTCTATAAAAATAAGGCGGACGGTTCACGCGCGGTAAGATATGAGGGAACAGATGAAGCGTATGCAGTCAATGAACTACTGACCCGCCTTAAGCAGGAAATACTTGAACAAAAGGGCAGAGCGGTTAATAAAGCTGCTGCGGCGGAAAGATCGCTGTCTCCTTCGGAATTAAAACCAACACTGCCGGAGAAGGATCAGAAGGCTGAATTATCGCCGGAAGAGGCTCAGAAGATCAAAAAGGATTTAAAGACCGCCGGCATTGTTCTGCTGGCTGTTATTGCCGTGGTCATCGGTATAATTGCTGCCGTAAAGATACATAAAAAAATGTCCATTCCGTATGTGGGCTATTATAAGTATAATGGTGAACTGTATTATCATTGTGAAGAAAGCCGGTGGTATTGGGCCAGGTATGACCGGGATACAAAAGACTGGGTAATGCTGGATTTTCTTACGGGGTCTGATGAGGAGCTGGAGAAAAGAAAGACGGCAAAGCAGTATTTCCTGGGCGAAGACTATGACAGTTCGTATGGCGCATATGATGTAGCGGATAGCCTGGCGTATAAGGATTATCAGCACGGGTCATGGGTTGACAGGGGCTACTATGATTATGACGATACGGTTTATTATCATAATGGCATAACGCAGAATGAGGACTGGTATTACTTTGATACCGATGATAACGACTGGACGGTCGTACCGGATGATATGCTTCCGGAGAGTCTTATGCATGGAAGCCTTGCCGGGGATTTCTGGTATACACCCGAATGGGACAGCGAAACGCAGCTCACGGATTTCGAAGATACGCCCATGTACCGGGAGTACATGGACCAATATAACGCATCCGAAGATGAGGATGACGACTGGTGGGGGACAAACAGTGACAGTTCATCGGACGATTATGATTGGGACTGGAGCAGTGACAGCTGGGATTCAGGTTCCACCGACTGGGACAGCGACTGGTAATGGTAAACTTGCAATATATAGTGTATTAGTGTATAATTTTTACCGTTTAAAACACAATTTCTGCCTGGAGGACATCGGAAATGTGTTAGCGCCGGGACCGTAAAGGGTTGACGAGGACAGCAGCTATCGAAAGATTCGGCGGGTGCTGCTGCGGCCTTCGCAGGGGTCGAAAGAAAGAGGGTAAAAAGCAGAATCAAGACTGTAACAGAGACTCTTTTATTACTGCGCTACACCACACAAAAGAGGAGAATTTTATAATATGAGAGTCGTTATTCAGGATGATTACGATAAGATGTGTAAATGGGCTGCAAATTATATCGCAGCTAAGATAAACGGACATAAAGAGGCGCGTCCTTTCGTACTGGGCCTTCCTACGGGATCTTCACCCATAGGCGTATATAAGGAGCTGGTGCGCATGAACAAGGCAGGAGAGCTTTCCTTTGCCAATGTTGTGACCTTCAATATGGACGAATATCTGGGGCTTCCCCGCGAGCATGACCAGAGCTACTGGTATTTTATGCATGACAATCTGTTCAACCATCTGGTGGATATGAAGCCGGAAAATATCAATATCTTAAACGGCATGACGGACGATCCCGAGGGTGAGTGCGCAAGATACGAGGAGAAGATAGCTTCCTACGGCGGCATCGATCTTTTTATGGGTGGTATAGGCGTTGACGGCCATCTGGCATTTAATGAGCCTTATACCAGCCTCACATCCCGCACCGGCGTGCGTGATCTGACCACCGACACAAGGATAGTCAACAGCAGATTCTTCGGCAACGATCCGGAGAAGGTTCCCGCAAAGGCGCTTTCCGTAGGCATAGGTACCGTGACAGATTCAAAAGAGGTGCTGGTGCTGATCTCCGGTCATAATAAGGCGCGCGCGCTGGCAGCTACCGTAGAAGGCGGCGTCAGCCAGAAGTGGACCTGCTCTGCGCTGCAGATGCATAACGGAGCCATCATTGCCTGCGATGAAGAAGCCTGCGGCGAGCTTACCGTAGATACATATAAGTACTTCCTGGATATCGAGAAGAAAGAGAGGTTATAAGATGTATACGATCAAAGATCTGTATGACCTGGATCATACATTGGCTAAAGATTACCTGCTTCAGTTCACTTATCCCTGGGAAGCGCTTAAGGGCATAAAGGAATTTATACTTGAACTGGGGCCCACTCTGGGAGATGAATATGAAGAGCGTGAGGAGCATGTATGGGTGCACAAGACTGCAAAGATCTTCCCCAGCGCTTATCTGGGCGCTCCCTGCATCATAGGACCTAATACCGAAGTGCGCCACTGCGCATTCATACGCGGTTCGGCTCTGGTAGGAGCAGACTGCGTTGTGGGTAATTCGGTAGAGCTTAAGAACGTGATACTTTTTGATCATGTTCAGACTCCTCATTATAATTATGTAGGAGATTCTATACTTGGATATTATTCACATATGGGCGCAGGTTCCATCACTTCCAATGTGAAGTCCGATAAAAAGCTGGTTGTGGTACATAACGGTACCGAAGAGATGGAAACCGGCATCAAGAAGTTCGGCGCTATGCTGGGCGATCATGTGGAAGTGGGCTGCAACAGCGTCTGCAATCCCGGTACTGTAGTGGGAAGGAATTCCAATGTATATCCCACTTCCTGCGTGCGCGGCGTGGTGCCCGAGAATTCCATCTGGAAAAATAACGGAGAGATAGTGAGGAAAAGAGAGAATGGGTAAATATTTCGGAACAGACGGCTTTCGTGGCGAGGCTAACAAGAATCTGACATTTGATCATGCCATAAAGATCGGCCGCTTCCTGGGCTGGTATTACGGAGCAAAGAAAGGAAAGAAAGCAAAGATCGTCATAGGCAAGGATACCAGACGTTCAAGCTATATGTTTGAATATGCACTGTGCACCGGCCTTATGGCATCGGGAGCGGATGCTTATATCATGCACGTTACTACCACTCCTTCGGTGGCTTACATCACACGTGTTGATGATTTTGACTGCGGTATCATGATCTCCGCATCACACAATCCTTACTATGATAACGGTATCAAGCTCTTAAACGGCAAGGGCGAGAAGATGGATGAAGAGACCATCTTAAAGGTAGAGGATTATATCGACGGCAAGATCGAGATACCCGTAGCAGAGCGTGACGCTATAGGCCGAACGGTAGACTATGTGGCAGGACGTAACCGTTATATCGGTTATCTGATCTCCATGTCCAAGTACAGCTTTAAGGATGTTAAGGTAGGACTGGATGTGGCCAACGGTGCTGCATGGCAGATAGCAAAGGGAGTATTTGATGCGCTGGGCGCAAAGACCTATGTCATGAACGACAGCCCCGACGGATACAATATCAATACAGACTGCGGTTCCACCCATATCGAACATCGTCAGAAGTTCGTTGTGGAGAAAGGCCTGGATGTGGGCTTTGCCTACGACGGAGATGCGGACCGCTGCCTCTGCGTGGATGAAAAGGGCAATGTGATCACAGGTGATCATATACTTTATATCTACGGCCTGTATATGAAGGAGCGC
>CADAHD010000148.1 GCA_902787595.1 uncultured Lachnospiraceae bacterium | reverse complement strand
CTTCGGGCTTCTTATTTCCTGCAGGTATGGCTATTTCCTGTATCTTTGAGCTTATATCGTTATCCAGAAGCTGCATAACGATCTGCGCGGCGCGGTCACACACGCTGTCCGGAACGCCCGCCAGTTTGGCTACCTGTATGCCGTAGCTCTTATCTGCGCCGCCCTTGATTATCTTACGAAGGAATACTATATCATCGCCTTTTTCCTTTACGGCTATGCAGTAATTATTCACATTATCCATCTTGCCTTCCAGCTCTGTCAGTTCATGATAATGCGTTGCAAAAAGCGTTTTGGCGCCCAGGAGTTTTTTATTGCTTATATGTTCGATCACGGCCCAGGCTATGGAAAGGCCGTCAAACGTCGAGGTCCCCCTGCCTATCTCATCCAGTATCAGTAGCGAATCCGAAGTCGCATTCTTTAAGATATTAGCCACTTCGTTCATCTCTATCATAAATGTCGACTGACCGCTGGCCAGATCATCAGATGCGCCTACGCGCGTGAATATCCTGTCCGTCACGCACAGATCCGCTTCCTTGGCAGGCACAAAACTTCCCATCTGAAACATCAGCGTGATAAGCGCCACCTGTCTCATATAGGTTGATTTACCGGCCATATTGGGGCCTGTGATTATACTTATGCTCTGTTTTTTATTATCCAGATATGTGTCGTTATCTATGAACATATCACCGGGTATCATTTTTTCCACAACAGGATGACGCCCGTTCTTTATTTCTATAACGCCTTTTCTGTTGAGCCTGGGCCGCACATAATGATTCTGTTCGGCAACCAGTGCCAGCGAAGCATAAACATCAAGACGCGCGATAACCTTTGCGCTTTCCTGAACCCGTACCAGTTCGTTTTCTATCTTATCCCTGAGCGCGCAGTAAGCATCATATTCAAGCGTAGTCAGCTTATCCTCGGCATTGAGTATCATGTCCTCGAGTTCCTTAAGCCTGGGCGTGATATAACGCTCTGCATTCGTCAGGGTCTGCTTTCTCATATAATCGGCAGGCACCATATCCTTATAGGAATTGGTAACCTCAAGATAATACCCGAAGACTTTATTGTAACGGACTTTAAGATTCTTTATGCCCGTCCTTTCCCTTTCCTCTTCCTCAAGCCCCGCCAGCCAGCTTTTTCCTTCCGTTTTTGCATGACGCAGCTTATCTATATCCGGATCAAAACCTTCCCTGATGATCCCACCCTCACGTATGGTAAGAGGCGGTTCCTCTACTATCGCCGCTTCGATGGAGGAACTGATATCCTTAAGTTCATCCAGGTTTTCATATAAACGGCGGAGTTCATCGCTCTCCATTGTCGATAATAAGGATTTTATGGGCGGGAGCATATTCAGCGAATTGCGCAGCGCTATCATATCCCTGGGATTAATGGAATGGTAGCTCACTCGCGACAAGAGCCGCTCAAGATCGTAAATGGCGCTAAGGTATTCCCTCAGCTCATCCCTGTCCACTGACTTTTTATACAGTTCATCTACCGCATCAAGGCGTTTTAATATACCTTCTTCCTCAACAAGCGGCTGTTCGATATCGCTTCTGAGCATTCTGGCTCCCATCGCCGTCTTTGTCTTATCCAAAACCCAGAACAGCGTGCCGCGCTTCTGTTTTTCACGCATCGTTTCGCAAAGTTCCAGATTGCGTCGTGTCGAAGAATCCAGAAGCATATAACGCGATCCCGTATACGGATGCAGCGCGGTAATATGATGCAGCGGGATCTTTTGTGTTTCGTAAAGATATTGCAGCAATGCCCCGGCCGCAGCCAGTCCGGCAGGATAATCGGCTATCCCCAGCGCAACAGTCGAAGAAACCTTAAAATGCTTAAGCAGCACCTTCTCGCACTCTTCCCTGTCGAAATACCAGCTTCCCAGTTCGAACAGAGCTATGCCAAGTCTTTCCTTCAGATCCTTAAGTTCCGGATCGGATATCAGCAGAGTCTCGTTGCAGATTATCTCTACCGGCGTAAGTTTCTGTATCTCATCGCTCAGATTCTCGGGCGCATCCTCGGTCAAAAAGAATTCGCCTGTGGATATATCGCAGAAAGCCACTCCCGCCTTATCCTGCATCGAAAAGATACACATAAGGAAACGGTTCTTGCTCTCATCCATGGCTGAAGGGCTCAGATTTGTGCCCGGAGTAACTATCCTGGTCACTTCACGCTTTACAAGTCCCTTAGCCAGTTTCGGATCCTCAACCTGCTCGCAGATGGCTACTTTATAGCCTTTATCCACCAGCTGATTAAGATAATTATCCACCGCATGAAAAGGCACCCCGCACATGGGGGCGCGCTCATCCAGACCGCAGCTTTTTCCCGTAAGGGTAAGCTCCAGTTCCTTCGATACCTTTATGGCATCGTCAAAAAACATTTCATAAAAATCCCCCAGACGATAAAAAAGTATGCAGTCCGCATATTCTTCTTTAGTCTCCAGATATTTAGCCATCATGGGGGACAGCTTTTCTTTGTCTATCTCCATGCTCAAAGCCTGTCTCCGATATAATAAAAGCCCTTATTCTCAAGAAGCTTTACATTTACATATTCGCCTATCAGTTCGCTTCCACCCTTAAAATGTACCAGCAGATTATTTGACAGCCTGCCCGTTACCATGCCCGGATCATGGTCATTAAGACTTTCCACAAGAGCTTCTTCCGTACGCCCTGCATAACGGGCCACGCGCTCTTTAGCGGTATCCTGCACAACCTTTAAAAGCTTATCAAAGCCTGCCTTTATCTCTTCATCGCTCATGCTGCGTGGCATATCAGCCGCAGGCGTACCTGTGCGGGGGGAGTATATAAAAGTAAACGCATTATCATAGCCCACTTCCTTAACCAGGCTTATGGTCTCTTCTATATCTTCCATCGTCTCGCCGGGGAAACCTACTATGATATCGGTTGTAAGGGCAAGCTCCGGCATTGCGCTCTTCAAACGCGCTACCAGTTCAAGATAGCCTTCCCTTGTATAACCTCTGTTCATGGCCTTTAAGATACGGCTGCTCCCGCTCTGTACAGGCAGATGCAGATGAGAGCATATCTTCTTCGATCCGGCCATCAGTTCTATCAGTTCGTCAGAAAGATCGCGGGGATGGCTGGTCATAAAACGTATGCGCCTGATACCGTCAACTTTCTCGACTTCCCGCAAAAGTCCGGGGAAATTAAGGCCTCCCTCAAGCCCTTTGCCGTATGAATCCACATTCTGCCCAAGAAGCATAACCTCTGTCACACCGTCAGCGGCAAGCTTCTCAACTTCGCGTATTATATCGTGCCCCTCACGGCTGCGTTCACGCCCTCTTACATAAGGCACTATGCAGTATGTGCAGAACTTATCGCAGCCAAACATGATATTGACTCCGGATTTGAAAGGATACTTCCTCTCCACAGGCAGTTCTTCGACTATGGAATGAGTCTCCTTCCATACGTCAACGATCATCTTATCAGATCCGAGCATAAGATATAAAAGCTCCGGAAACTTATAGATATTATGTGTGCCGAAGATCAGATCCACAAAAGAATATGATTTTTTGATCTTATCTATTACAAGAGGTTCCTGAACCATGCAGCCGCACAGTGCTATGCGTTTTGCCGGATTCTTATCCTTCATGGCATGAAGGTGTCCCAGACGTCCGTATACGCGCTGATTGGCGTTATCGCGTACGGTACAGGTATTATAGACCACCAGATCGGCTTCTTCATCATCCGTAAGCATATAGCCTACACGTGATAATATACCGCAGAGCTTTTCGGAATCCCTGGCGTTCATCTGACAGCCAAAGGTAACAACGCACGCAGTAGGGACTCTTCCCATCTTTTCTGCAAGCTCACGAATACTCAGCGTGAGCTTTGATATGTAATCTTCCTGTCTTAAGCTTTCTTCTTCGGAAGAAAGGCTAAGAGTGGATGTATAGGGGGTATAATCAACATCCTTCCACTTCATCAGCCTCTCACCTGGCCGTTTCCGCGAATCTGATACTTATAGGAGGTAAGCTCCTTAAGGCCCATAGGGCCGCGTGCATGAAGCATCTGCGTGCTTATGCCTATCTCTGCCCCAAAGCCGAACTCAAAGCCGTCTGTAAAGCGCGTAGAAGCATTGACATATACGCAGGCGCTGTCCACACCCTGAAGAAATTTCTCGGCTGCCGCTTCATCCTCGGTGATTATAGCTTCTGAATGGTGCGTCGAATACTTATTGATATGCGCTATAGCTTCATCAACATCCTTTACGGTCTTGACTGACATCATCAGATCAAGATATTCTTTTCCGTAATCCTCTTCCGAAGCAGGCACAACAAACTCGGATGAAGCCAGAGCGGTCTCATCACCGCGAAGCTCTACCGACTTATCATGAAGCGCCCTGGCAATATCGGGGAATATGCTTTGTGCAACGGATTCATGGATAAGCAATGACTCGGCGGCGTTACATACGCCCAGACGCTGTGTCTTTGCGTTAACGACTATGCTCTTTGCTTTATTCAGATCTGCCGAAGCATCAATATATATATGACAGTTTCCTGCCCCGGTCTCGATAACGGGTATCTTTGAATTTTCAACAACGCTGCGGATCAGGCCGGCGCTGCCACGAGGGATGAGCACATCGACATAATCCCTCATCTGCATAAAGCGAACCGTAGTCTCACGGTCAGTAGACTCTATAAGTGATATGGCATTTTCATTAATGCCTTCTTCTTTCAGACCTTTTCTTATAATGGATGTAATGGCTGTATTGGAATAAAGGGCATCGCTGCCACCCTTAAGGATCACGGCATTACCGGATTTAAACGTAAGCGCAAAAGCATCAGCCGTAACATTGGGTCTGGATTCATATATTATTCCTATTACTCCCAGGGGCACGCGTACTTTTTTGAGTTTAAGACCGTTGGGCCTCTCCCATTCTTCCAATACATCGGTAAGGGGATCGGGAAGCTCTGCAACCTGCTTCAGGCCCTCTGCCATAGCCTTTATGCGGTCATCACTCAGACGCAGACGGTCTATCAGAGGTATGCTCATTCCCTTTGTGGTAGCCGCAGCTATGTCTCTGGCATTGGCCATTATTATGCTCTCGCTTTCCTTCACAAGAAGATCGGCTATCCTTATCAGAGCCGAATTTTTCTTTTCGGTGTCAAGCCCCGCTATCTCATATTTAGCCTCTTTGGCAAGGGCGCACAGATTTTCTAATTCCATTTGTATTTAACCTCCCGGGTCTATCGGTCACTTACTGCTGTTTGACCAGAATAATTTTTCAGATTCGCTTACCAGTCCGTCCATCCTGACATCATAATATTCATGTGGGATATGATCCAGGATCTGCAGGTCGTAAGCCAGACCTATCTTAAATATGCTTGGATATCTGGCCAGGAAACGGTCATAAAAGCCTCTTCCGTAGCCTATCCTGTATCCTTCACGCGAAAATACCGTTCCGGGGATGACTGCTACAGCCGCAAAGATCCAGTCTCCGCCCACACGCTTGAGCATGAACGGTTCCTGTATACCCTTAAAGCCCACCTGCAATTCGCCCAGATCTTCCACCCGGTAGAATTCAAGGTCATTTCCGACTACCTTGGGATAAAACACGCGCTTATGCATGCGTTTGGCTGTATAGAAGATCTGATCCGTTTTCACTTCCGAACCGAAATCGGAATAAAGCAGGATGTCTTCGGCCTGCGCCACCATCTCAATGCTGAAAAGCCGGCGTGTTATCGCCTCGGATTTTTCGATCCTTTCCCTTTCGATCAGATGATCCCTTTTTCTTGAGATCTCACGTCGGAGTCCCGGTTTGTCCATTTGTATGGCCATATTTTTCCCCCAGATTAGTTATGCTGCCGTCTTTTTCGACTACATCAATGTTGTCAAGCTGTGCCTTTAAGTTATTCCTTATCGCGTCCACATACTCCTTGCGAAGCGCATTCTGCTCCATTTTTTCGCTTGGCGTAAGTTCTCTTTTCTGTGAAAGGTGATAAAGCTCATTTATCCGCGCAATGCGTTCATTCATATCCATCAGCTTTATTCCTCCACAACATCTTTGAGATAAAAATTCTCGTCTTTATGGGCTAGGAAGAGCGTGCC
>CADAHD010000147.1 GCA_902787595.1 uncultured Lachnospiraceae bacterium | reverse complement strand
ATTGAGAAGCAGGTACTTCCTGTTATTTTATAGAACATATGAAAGGCGGGTCCCTCCTAATGCCAAAAGGCTGGCCCCTTCTTGTGACTTGGACGGAAATCACGGGGGCGGACCTTGTGTTTTTCTGAGATGAAATAATATAATAATATCGGGAGATCAGTAAAATGGTAAAACAGATAGTAAGAGATCCGCTGTTTCTTGCGCAGAAGTCGGAACCGGCGACGGAAGCCGACAGGCAGGTGATCGAGGATCTGACGGATACTTTAAAAGCGAACAGCGACAGATGTGTCGGTATGGCGGCAAATATGATCGGAGTGAAAAAACAGATCATCGTGGTGTCGATCGGGCCGTTTATCCTTCCGATGGTGAATCCCGTGATCACGAAGAAGAGCGGGAAGTATGAAACGGAAGAAGGCTGCCTGTCTCTGGATGGTGTGAGAGCGTGTACAAGATATAAAGAGATCGAAGTGGATTATCTGGACAGGGATTTTAAAAAGCAGCACGGAAAGTACAGTGATTTTACAGCCCAGATCATACAGCACGAGATCCAGCACTTCAGCGGGGAATTGATATGAAAAACATATATCTTTCGGAATATAGCGATGTATTTTATCTGGAGGATAAGAATGTTGTTCTTGTTCATTGGAAGAAATACTGTGAGCTGGAGCAATACAGAAAGCCTCTTGAAGCGGCGCTGCAGACGATAAAAGAACACAGCGGATGTAATTATGTCGCTGATACCAGGGATGGCTTCGAAGATAATCCTTTTGATACTAAATGGGTAGCGGATTATTTTATGCCTAAGGCAAAAGAATATGGATGCCGCGTTATCTATTTTATTATCGACAGAGATAATTCGCTGAAAGAAGAACTTGAGGGACAGGAAAAAGATTCGGCATCTTTACTTGAATTCAGATATATATACGGAATAGAGGAAGTATAGAAAATCATGAGGTCCGTCCCCGTGGTTTTTCCCGTGGTTTTTAGCGATCGGAGGAATAAAAAAATGGCAAACCTGATCATGCGTTTTCCGGACGGAAAAGCTAAAGCGCTTACGTTAAGTTATGATGATGGAGTGGAGCAGGATGAGCATCTTCTCGAAATAGTATTGAAACATGGTTTGAAGGGAACGTTTAATATCAACAGCGGATGTTTCCCGGAGGCTGATGTGAAGTATGCTCCCGGAACCATACACAGGCGCATGCCGCTGGAGCGTTTAAAAGAAGTATACAATGGAAGCGGATGGGAGATTGCGGCACATGCATATACGCATGCTGCGCTTACGGGGCTCCCCGGGAATCTGGCTACGGAGGAAGTGCTGCGTGACAGAAGAACTCTCGAAGAAATATTCGGAACGGTGATAAGGGGATTTGCCTATCCGTATGGCGCATACGATGACAAAAGTGTGGAGATCCTGAAGAATTGTGGCATGGCATATGCAAGAACAGTGAATTCAACGCATGATTTCTATATACCGCAGGACTGGCTCAGGCTGCCGGCAACATGTCACCACAATGATCCGGAGCTTATGAAGCTGGCCGAAAGATTTACAGAAACTAAAGGACGTTGGCATCCTATGCTGTTTTATCTGTGGGGACACAGTTATGAATTTGAGGCGCAAAATAACTGGAAAGTGCTCGAAGATTTTGCGGAGGCTGTCAGCGGCAGAGAAGATATATGGTATGCGACAAATATAGAGATCTATGATTACTGCGAAGCTTTTGGAAGATTGATATTTGATACTGCGATGAAGCTCTGCATCAATCCGACGGCAACGGATCTGTGGTTTACTTATGGAGATAAAGATGTATATGTACCGGCTGGAGCGACAGTAAGTATATCATAATTGAGGGAGACAATATGAGAACACTTTTTATCGGGAACAGTCATACCTATTTTAATGACATGCCGGCAATCTTTAAAAATCTGTGTAAAGAGCAGGGCATTGATATGCAGATTACTATGCTCACAAAGGGCGGTATGGGACTGGATTATCATGCGGAAAACGAGCAAACAAGATTCAATATCCTTTATGGAGAATACGATTTTGTTATATTGCAGCATGTGGCGCATCCGATGGGAGAATACGATGCGATGGAAGCGGCTGCCGATAAGATCGTGTCCTGGATAAGAGAGTCAGGAGCCGTTCCATGCTACTATATGACCTGGACGGAGGAGGATAACGAGGCATTTCAGGCAGAGATGGCTGCGCGTTACAGAAAACTTGCCGGGAAGCATGAATGTCTGCTTGCACCCGTCGGTGAAAAATGGTGGGAGGAGATCCATAGGAATCCGTCTGTGGATCTTTACTATGAAGACAGAAGGCATGCTTCTGTAGCGGGATCGACACTTGCAGCGCGGGTAATATTTGATGCGCTGGGGATCGGTGGACGGATGGTGAACGAGGAACCAGATATCTCTCAAAGCCCTTTTTTTATTCCCGGATAGCTTTTTGTTATCCCTTATCCCAGGTCGAACCAGTAATCTTCGTCTTTATGCTCCTGATAAAACCGGCTGAGGTATTCTTTTAACCATACATTATCCCACACAGTCTGAAACGATACGGGAACATCCGCAATGAACTGACTTGCGAAAATGTCAAATCTCTTTCCCTTGTATATTCCTAATGATACCGACATGATATTCCTCTTTTATGCCTTCTGTGAGGGCTCTTTATCTGCATTCAGCAGATCGTTGTATATTTCAAGTACCTCTATAAATCCGACTGTCTTAGATCCGTCCTGAAAAGGGATCTTGTCACCTGCGCTGATCGTATGGGGATAATGATCCGGAGAGATGAATGTGACATAGCCCTCTGTACTTTGGCCTTTCTCAAGCCTGGCGGTGCCGATGTATGTGTGTAATCCTGTTGTGAGACAGTTATTGATCAGGTGTGCCGGCCTGTATCCGGTAAAACACTCATCTTTATCCGTTATCGTGATCCGTGCTTTTATATCGTAATGATCCATAATGTAATCTATCCTATAACTTAACTATATGGGCTATTTTACCATAGATGTTTTAGAGCTGAAAGCGTTTTATATAGGGCGTGCTTTTATCTGACAAGAGAGTCTCCGTCTTTGGGCGTATATAAGGTACACAGGCAGATGAGGATATGGTAAAATGGCTTATAAATTCCGGACCGGATCCAAAGCAGCTGGGTTAGGAACCGATGAGATGTGCGGGTGGCGGAAGGAAAAGGATTATTTGGACATGATCAAAGAAAGCGAAAGGTAATAATGGGACATAGAACAGAAAATGTAGAATTAACAGTCTTGTGTCTTATACAGGAAGGGAACAGGATATTATTACAAAACAGGGTTAAAGAGGATTGGAAAGGATATACTTTGCCCGGTGGACATGTTGAAGCAGGAGAATCGTTTGTTGACGCTGTTATCAGGAAAATGAAGGAAGAAACCGGACTGGATATTACTAACCCCAGACTTGTTGGGATCAAACAGTTTCCTATAACAAATGGCCGGTATATTGTATTGCTGTTCAAGGTGACTGAATTTAAAGGGACTGTTACTTCATCTGAAATGATCTCAAATACTATCAGATAATGTGCCTAATATGAGTAAGGATATCAGATTACCTACAAAAGCAGAAAAAGAATACATATTGGATTTTTGCAAAAATACGGGAAACAGACCGCTTTTTATAAAAAGGCCTGTCATTTTTACGATGGCGTTTATTGCGTTTGCAGCTTTTTTTGGAGTATTTTTCGGATGGCTGGATCATAAGCTTTTGACAGGTATACTGGCGTTCACTTTATCTTTTGCTGCAATGATGTTCATTGTGTTAAGTCAGATAATCCCCATGATGAATGGATTTAAGGCTTTACCGGAAATGATAGCCAATGACCAGCTGTATGTTCAGGAAGCAACATACCATGAGACGATAACTAAGGGATATATGATTTTTGTTACAAGAAGAGTAAACGGAAAAACGAAGTATGGAAATGTTGATATTCTGAAATGCGAAACTTTTGAAATGAATGAGAAGATAATTATTCTTCAGATGCGTGGCAGAAAATGGGCATTCAAGGCCAGGAAATATGATCATAAGATTTCCGGATGATCCGCAGCTTGTGAAAGATGAAAAGAATGGTAACGTGATCGGCTATACAGAAATTGAAAGACGGAATGAAACCGGGATATAAAGTAAAACTGACGTTGAATTCGGCTAAAGGGAAAGAGCCTTTTTATGAAAAATCCGGATTCAAAGTATGCAGGGCCCGGAATGGACCAATGGCTGATAATGGATGAGGCTTGAACCGGATCGGAGGATCAAGAACCAAATAACTTTAATAAAGATAAAGGAGGTAACAAAAGTTATGAGCACAAAAACTATAAGCGGGGGAATAGCATCGGAGTATGACGATCAGATCATTTGGATCGAAAGACCGGAAGTCGGAGCAAATGCTGCACAGATCGTGGATGAGACAGAGTACACACCATGCAGGATCACCAAAATCGTTTCCAGAGACGATTACGACAGTGAGGAAGAGTATGGAGAGGCAAGCGATGCACTCCTTGATGAGAGCACAGCTACATGTACCGGTGAGTTTATAACTATGGATGGCGTGTTTTTTGTAGAGATCGATGCTACAGGAGACACGGAAGAATATGAAGCTTTTGATTTCGATGATGTTGAGTTTTGCTAGGTATGTCTATGGATGATCTTATAAAAATATATATTGAAGACGGTGTGATCATTCGCAGGAAGATAATCTATGATAAAAATGTTAAAGGAGTGACAGATCATGCGGTATTTTTTGGAAAATGACAGGATCAAAGTGGAGATCGATTCCTTCGGAGCAGAAGTGAAATCCGTGATAAACAAGAATAATATGCGGGAGTATATGTGGTATGGCAATCCCAAATACTGGGGACGAACATCTCCGGTACTCTTTCCGTTTGTGGGAAGCCTGAAAGATAAGAAGTATAGATGGAACGGAAAAGAATATGCTATGGGGCAGCATGGATTCGCAAGGGACCGCGAGTTTTCTCTTGTCAGACGGACGGAAGATGAGATATGGTTTGAATTAAGATCCGATGCGGAAACGCTGGAAAAATATCCGTTTGCATTTATATTGCAGATCGGTTATCAGATTTCTCGCGGCGCCGAGACAGATGACGTCAAAGTACTTTGGAAGGTTAGCAATCCGGCAGAAGAAAACATGTATTTTTCTATTGGAGCTCATCCTGCGTTTCTATGCCCAGTGCACGGATTTGATAAAAAGAAAGCCGGATGCAAGGAAGGGTATAAACTATATTTTGACGGTGTGGATGTGATACGGCATCATGGAAATGATGTGGCGACAGGACTGGCACTGCGTGAAGATATAGAGATACCGTTGGATCACGGATATGTAACTATTACGAATGAATTCTTTGACCGTTGCACATATATGGTGGAAGGCGATCAGACTAAATGCGTTGGTATTGCAGACGAAGAAGGAAAGCATATCGTTGATGTATGTTTTGATACGCCGTTATTTGCGATATGGTCGCCGGAAAAGAAAGATGCGCCGTTCATCTGCATCGAGCCGTGGTACGGAAGATGCGATGCGGCAGACTTTGACGGTGATCTGAGCGAAAGGGAATACACATATATCCTTGCATCCGGAGAAAGATTCGAAGGCGGCTACACAATGAAGTTCTATGAATACTATTGGTAAAACCATGGGGACGGACCTCGTGGTCTTTCCCCATGGCTTCTCTTTTTTCTATGGCGTCAATAGTTAGCTTCGTGTACTTCAAAATAAGCCTGAGGGTGATTGCAGACAGGACAAACCTCAGGAGCACTGGTGCCGACTACGATATGTCCGCAGTTGCGGCATTCCCAGACTTTAACTTCACTCTTTTTAAACACTTCCTGCATTTCAATGTTTTTGAGCAATGCGCGGTAACGCTCTTCATGCGCTTTTTCTATGGCAGCAACTCCTCGGAATTTGGCAGCCAGTTCGGGAAAGCCCTCTTCATCAGCTGTTTTGGCGAATTCTTCATACATATCCGTCCATTCATAGTTTTCGCCATCTGCAGCATCAGACAGATTCTCTTTGGTATCACCTATCCCGTTAAGTTCCTTAAACCAGAGTTTTGCGTGTTCCTTCTCATTATCGGCAGTCTTGAGGAACAAGGCAGCTATCTGTTCGTATCCTTCTTTTTTTGCTTTGGAAGCAAAGTATGTGTACTTGTTTCTGGCCTGTGATTCTCCGGCGAATGCTGCTTCCAGATTTTTTTCGGTCTTTGTACCTGCATAAGGGTTGTTTTTAGCCATGGGAAACCTCCTTAAAAAATAGAATATTGACACTTGTATTATAGATGAAATGCTCATGATTTGCCAGCGCTATTTGTTTGGGATAAATCGCTTAAAAGGTGGGAAGATCGTCTTGTGACCCGTGGTTTTTAAATATTCCGGAATTGAGTCGGAGTAATATCTTCGTAACGTTTGAAGAGTTTGCAGAAATAACTGCTGGAGCAGAAGCCGGTTTTATCAGCGATATCCTCGATAGTCATTTTGGTACCGGATAGTAATTCTTTTGCTGCCTGGATACGGCGCTTGGCTATGTATTCCATCGGACGTGTATCGAGAGAGCTTCGGAAGAGCCTGCAGATGTGCTGCTTGGACAGCCCGGATACTGCACAGAGATCTTCCATGGTGATCGGAGCGGAATAAGAGCTGTCGATCAGGTTCAGACATTTTTTTAATGCCGGGTTTGGACCTGCAGAGCTGTTTAGATGGTTTATGGCCCTGTCCAGTTCTATCATAAATTCATACAGTATTCCGGAGGCTTTCATATTGCCGTAAAGATGGTCACGTTGCAGGGCAGCATGCATATTCATAAAAAGCTTATCCAGCTGAGCAGTGCTGTCGAGCGTAAAAGATACAGGAGCGTCAAAGCCCGTATCGGAGAGCAGACGATCACAGGCATATCCTCCGGGGATCAGCCAGTGATTATCCCATACATCACCGGCCGGGTGATATTCATGAGGGTAGGAAGCAGGCATGAAAAAGCCCATAGCTGCTTTTATCTCGGTCTTTATCCCATCGTAGGACAGTATCCCTTTGCCCCTGGTACAGTAAAATATCTGAGGGAATCCGTATTCCGTGCCGCGTCTTACCGGTGGCTGGCAATCGTGCATACCAAGACTAATAAGGTACAGCGGAAGCCTGCTTTCATGCGTGATAATCGGGTAATGAGAAAAAAACATGGTATGATCCTCATATAAAATGTATGTTCATATTGTTATATCATGATAATATCATACATTGATTTCCTGATAGTGTAAACTATAATCAGGATAGTATTGTGATATAAAGGAAAATATGTTTATGGATGATAAAAAAATGACAGAGATAGTTCACTTATCCTGACAGTTCGGATTCAGGGATGAATCCTGTGCTTTCATTTATAGGTGTATACAGGTATAAAAATGGGAGGATGAAATGAAAATAACAGAGATTACAGCAAAAAACACACAGAAGAGCTTTATGACACTGCACGAGGATCCGCAGAAACTGCATATCGGAACATTGCCGGATCACAATTATTTCATACCGTTCGCGAAGGGGCAGGATGCTTTCGCCCTGCGTGAGGAGTCGGATCGATTTGAACTGCTGAACGGAGAGTGGGACTTTGTTTATTACGAAAGCATCATCGATATGCCGGATGATTTTACAGATACTGTAAAGGATAAGATCCCGGTCCCTTCAAACTGGCAATTACATGGATATGATACACCGCAGTATACCAATGTAAATTATCCGATCCCCTATGATCCGCCTTATGTGCCGGATGATATACCGGTGGGAGTATATCGTAAAACTTATATATACAAGCCTGATGGTTTGCGAAGGATCCTTTGTTTTGAAGGCGTTGACAGCTGCTTATATCTTTATATAAACGGCCATTTTGCAGGATATTCGCAGGTGTCCCATCATACATCGGAATTTGATATCACGGCGATGCTCCATGAAGGAGAAAACCAAATTGCCGTAGCTGTATTAAAGTGGTGCGACGGAACCTATCTTGAGGATCAGGATAAATTCCGTATGTCGGGTATCTTTCGTGATGTATATATATTGTCCAGACCGGAGAAAAAAATTGAGGAATACCGCATTACTGCTGAGCCGGGCAGTACTTCCGGAACGGGTATATTCAGAATAATGATACGAGGATCTGCAGCGAAGATACGTCTTTACGATGGTGACAGGATGCTGTGTGAGAGCGATGTGGCGGATGCAGTGCCCTTCGAACAGATCATAGAGGATGTAAAACTCTGGTCTGCCGAGGATCCTTATCTTTACAGAATGGAGTTGGAAACGGACAGCGAGATCATCGGTGAGAAAGTCGGATTTCGCAAGGTAACCATCGAAGACGGCATATTAAAGCTTAACGGCAGGCATATCAAGATATTCGGTGTTAACCGTCACGACAGCTATCCGGATACCGGATTTTACGGAGACAGGGAAAAACTGCGCCGTGATCTTGAACTTATGAAGCTGCATAATGTCAATGCGGTAAGAACCTCACATTACCCGAATGCTCCGGAGTTCTATACGATCTGTGATGAACTGGGGCTCTATGTTATCAATGAGGCTGATATCGAGACCCATGGCTGTGTCAATGTACATAATGGTCTGAAGTGGAGATGGGAGGACGGATACGGC
>CADAHD010000146.1 GCA_902787595.1 uncultured Lachnospiraceae bacterium | reverse complement strand
TTTCTTAATAGTCTCGCACAGGACTTCAAAGCTCTCGCCGCGCACGCTCTCCAATGCAGTCTTCACAACTCCGGGATCGGATACACCGACGTTTATGATGGTATCCGCCTCGGTCACGCCATGGAAAGCGCCGGCCATAAACGGATTATCATCCGGAGCATTACAGAAAACCACAAGCTTTGCACAGCCCAGCGAATCTTTTTCTTTTGTATATTCCGCTGTCTGTTTTATCGTCTCTCCCATCAGGCGCACGGCGTCCATATTGATGCCGGTCCTGGTCGATCCCAGATTGACCGAAGAGCATACTCTGTCCGTTTCTGCCAATGCCTGCGGGATGGAGCGTATCAGCATTTCGTCGGCCGCTGTCATTCCCTTGCTTACCAGAGCGGAATAGCCGCCTATAAAGTTAACTCCCACAGCTTTGCCCGCCTCATCCAGCGTATGCGCCAGCTGTGCAAAATCAGATGAGCTTTTGCAGGCTGCAGCGCCGATCAGCGCTATAGGCGTCACCGATATGCGCTTGTTGACTATGGGGATCGCATACTTTCGCTCTATCTCCTTGCCCGTATGCACCAGATCCTTCGCCGTTTGGGTTATCTTGTTATAGATCTTGGACTTAAGCGCTTCCAGATCGCTGTCAATACAGTCCAGAAGGCTGATACCCATGGTTATGGTACGCACATCCAGATTCTCTTTTTCTATCATTGTGTTGGTCTCAACGACCTCATGAATATTTATCATTTTATGACCTCTTATATCCTGTGCATGGAATTGAATATCTCTTCACGCTGACACTTGACCACCACGCCTATCTCTTCGCCTATCTGCGCCAGTTCATCGGCTATGGTATCAAAAGGTTTTTCCGAGCCCGATATATCCGCTATCATCATCATGTTAAAGTATTCCTGCACGATAGTCTGCGAAATATCCAGTATATTGACCCTGTTATTCGCCAGATAAGTACATACCTTTGCAATAATTCCTACCGTATCCTTTCCGACAACGGTAATGATCGTTTTTTTCATATCCTTCCTCCATTCTATAACTCTATGCATTCCGAAGGTTCATCCCTCCGGGCAATATCTATAGGGAAATCATCCCCATGCCAGGCGGTATCGCTCATCTCCACTTCCATGCGGACAGCCTCATAAGCCAGTTCAGGCAGATTATTCTCATGACTCAGATGGCTCAGAAAGATCCGCTGCATCTTATCATTCAATATTGATGTGAGCAGCCGCCCGGAAGCCTCATTGGATAAATGTCCTTTTTTACCAAGTATGCGCTGCTTTAACGGATATGGATATCTGCCCATCTGCAGCATGCGGACATCATGATTGGCTTCCAGATATATGGCCGAAAGCCCTGTGAGATAACTGATCATCCTGTCATCGTATTCGCCCAGATCGGTCACCACAGCTGTTTTTATGTCTCCGTACCTGAATCTGTAAGCTACGGGATCAGCCGCATCATGCGAAATGCTCATAGGGCTGATGCTTATATCTTTTATCGAAAAGCTTTCATTGCTCTTAACCGGTATGAACGCATCCCAGTCAACCTTCCCTATGGACTTGTCCTTCTTTAATGCCTCTATGGTCAGCGGCGTGGCATATACATTCAGACCGTATTTGCGCTGCATAACTCCCAGTCCGCCGATGTGATCCGAATGCTCATGCGTTACCAGTATACCGTCAAGATCCGCTCCGGAAATACCCACGGTATTCAGCGCCGCCTCTATGCGTTTTCCGCTGATCCCCGCATCTACCAAAAGGTGCGTATTGTCACTGCCGACATAAATAGAATTACCGCTGCTTCCACTGGATAAGCTCATCATCCTCATGCTTATTTTTCCCACCTTATCACTATATCTGCTCCGGATGTTATCGGTTCCATATATTCAGCCTTATGACCGTTAAGGTCGGTGATCAGCCTGCTTCCCCTTACTTTCTGCAGGTCAAAATCTATATAATCGAAAACATCCACAAAAACATATTCTGATTTACCCGAAAGCCTTATCTCCTCACCGTTGACTTTAACTGTTATGGATATAGCCGGCTTCTTTCTCTTAACAGGGACTTCTTCAGGTATTTCTTCCTTCCGGCTTTTTTCATAGCTTCCGTCATCTTCCGGCAGGGCATCAAAACCGCTTAAGTTCTCTTTATCTTCTTCAGGCTCTTTTGCCGCTTTCTTTCTCGCAGAAGGCCTTGCGGCTTTTTCTGTGCCTTTTCCCCATTTTATCGTAAAATTCTCATAAACTTCGGTATTTTCATCAGCCTCTTCGTTATTGACCAGCACTTCCATACTATCTTCCAAAGTCACATCCATGAATCTGCAGACCTGTGCCACGGTATAATGATCGCTCATAACGATCTCATCGCCGTCCTGCACTTCATAATACTCAGTCTTTTCTTCTCCATTTACCAGAGCTATGCGCGGCAGCAAAATACGGCTGCCATTCACTTTAATGGCGATCATCGACTTGAATTCAGGCAGCTCCGATATCTTAAGCTTTGCATCTTCTCCGGCAGTGCTTTCCTCAACAACTATAACATCATTGGCCCTGATGGGCGTATGCATGTCAGCCGCTTCGCCGTTAACGCTTATCTTTGCCGCTTCACCCAGCATGCCGCGCTTAAAGCCTTTTTTGCCGTTTATCGTATAATTGATCTCTTTACCCCTGCGGGGGAAAAGACCGTCATTCGGAAAGTTTGCATGCATAGCTGCGTCAACCACAGCCAGATTACCGCTGTCGTAGATCTTGATATGTTCCTCATTAAAGCTTACATATATAAAGTTATTGCTCTGCTCATAATAATTCAGGCATATTCCTATAGGCGTAACGAGCAGCGAATCCTTTTTGACATTATCATCCTTAAAGCGCACCTTGCCCATGACTTCTTCGCCGCGCACGGCAACACGTTCCGCCATAATACCCAGATGCTCCGAAAGCTTTTTGGTATAACCCTCGATACGGCCACCGCCACCGACAACAAATACTGCGCTGACCGCTTTTCCGCCGTTTAATTCCTTGAATTTATCCGCCACCATCGCAGTCATCTCATCGATCTGAGGATGCAGCATGTCCAGCACGGCCTGTCCTTCGATCTTCTGAGGCAGCCCCATGATATCATTGTACTCGACGCAGGCGTTATTCTCTATGCTGCGTTTAATATGCTCTGCCGTATTAAAGTCCACCAGACAGGACTTGGCGATAGTCTCGGTGAGCGAATCACCGGCAACAGGTATCATGCCGTATGCGATCACACAGCCGTCCCTGGTAATACATATATCCGAGGTACCTGCACCGACATCAACAAGACCTATATTAAGCATACGGTACATCTCGGGTATAGCCACAGAGATCGCAGCTATAGGCTCCAGCGTCATATTTACCACGCGCAGCCCTGCCAGTTCCACAGCCTTATAGAGTCCGTCAACCACTTCATCTGGAAGAAAAGTTGCTATCATGTCGGCCCCAATGCTGCGCGCCTTATGATTCTCAAGATTATTTATCTGATATCCGTTAAGGTAAAAACGTACTATGGAATTCCCCACACAATAAAAGTGCATATTACTGGTATTCTGCTCAAGAAAAGTCGAATAAGCTTTCTCAATGCCCATCGATGTAAGATGCGCTATATCATCGGTGCTTATCTCCTTTTCCTTATCAAGTTCCCAGTCGATATGGACTTCAACCGTTTCCAGAACACGTCCGGCAGCCGCTATGCATACATCCGTAAGTCTGATATCAAGCTTTTTTTCAAGCGCATGTTTAACCTGTCCTATGGTGTTGCCGACCTGCGCGATATCATGGATCTGTCCGTCCAGCATAGCCCTGGTCTCATGCTCCTTTATCTCCTGAGCCAGTACATTAAAGATATCACCTTCACGGTATCCCACAGTACCCACGATGCTCCTGGTACCGATATCAAGTCCGAAGACCAGATTTCCCTGTCCTTTTGCTTCCGCCATATCATTATGCCCTCACAAAAACGAATGGGTGACTGTGCGCCCTGCACAGCCACCTGTTATATTAACATAATATTTTTATATTTACCATATTTTTTTAAAGGCCCTCATCCTCAAGCGTCTCCGGGTATGATATCACCGTGGACAGTGGTTCCCGGATAAGTCACCCCGCTGCTGCTTCCTATGGAAAGATCGCCATATATATCACAGTTCTTTATGGTTACGTCCTTAACGACAGGCTTGCCATAGCCGGCTATTATCATTACGCCGAAATATGTCCAGAGCCCGGAAACCTCTGTAGCGCTCTTATGCTGATAAGTCTCTATCTTGCAGTCCTGTATCAGCACATTATGGATGTTCCATTTATCCGCGCCGCTGTCAGGTTCAAGATCTATCCCTGCCATCGGAGAGATCCCGTCCTTTTCATGATAGATATGACAGCCTTCTATAATGATATTATCCGCCCTTATTACACCGATATTATTACGGCTGTTATTGTAGATATCGCAATTCTTTATGGTAATGTCACTGACGGTTTTAGCAGCGTTGTCATTGATATAAATACCGTCACCGCGGTTATCGCATATGGTCATGTCCCTTATAGTTATATTCTTACCGTTATCTATGGCAATGCCCATGCCATACTGCCCCACGCTTCCGCCGCTGTGCCTGAAACGCTCGCCCTGCAGCACGCCGCCGCGGATGGATACATTCCCCGCCTTGATATGGATGGCATTATAACCGTCGCCGGACTGTGCCGCCTCATAAAGAACAGCATTGGAATGAAGCACCAGATTGACATTGGCTTTATTGATGTAAACTTCTTTGAAGGATGAGCCTTTTCCTATATTGTATCTGCCTTCGGGGAAATAGATATTATGGTCATATTCCGTATCTTCCGAAGCCGCGCATATTGCCGCATATATGGCATCCGTGTCATCAATGTTATCATCCGGCACAGCTCCAAAGTCCGTGACAAGCTGATACTTCTCGGGGAGCGGTATCTTCTTGCTGGGCTTTTTGCCCTCTACACTTAAAGGCTTGATCTTGAATTTGACGGTCTTAAAACCTCCGTACAGCCCTACGCCATGGATCACCACACTGGCTGTGCCGCATTTATCATTCTTCTTATAAGAACCGCTTACGACCTCAAAACCATCACGCGGTATATCCAGGGTATCATCTACAAAGTTCCCGTCATGTAAACGATGCAGTGTACGTCCTTTCATCGTAACCTGAATGCTTGTATCATCCAGAGGAATATAAACTTTTTCGCCGGCTTTATAATACTGATCTGCTATCTTGACTTTTGCCTTGCTTATCTCAAAGCCGGACTCTATGATCTTGTATTTAGCCGTCAGAACATTCGAAGCATATGCTCCTTTGCCCGTAATGAATACCTGCACCTCCTGCCCCATGCCTACAACAGTCGTTTTGTCAAACACCTGGCCATATGTGCTTTTATATACTATCTCTTTTTCATAATCTACTCCGGCCTTAAGCTTTGCTCCATCCTTATCCGTAATAACGGGCTTGGAAATAAAAGCTCCCGCCTTATTCTTATAAGCCTTGTCCTTGATCGTGATCGTAAAGTCTTCCTCATCAAATTGATTCTGTTTTATCTCAAATTCTTTTGTGACCTTGCCTGTATACAGTCCTTTTCCCTGTATTATAACCGTAGGAGCCTTGGGACCGCCATACTTCTTGTTGTTCTTATAGCTAAGTTTGTAATCCACGCCCTCAACAAGCGTGTCGCCATCCATTCCTATGATCACGGTAGGCTTCGTGCCCTTTTTCATATAATATCCATACTCCACGTGTATGTCTCCGGAAGATATATCCCGTGCCGTTATCTTATACTTTACAGTCTTTTTACCTTTAAAGCCGTCCTTGCCCGTGAAGGTCATTTTGGCTGTTCCGGCTTTTTTGTCACCTGTATAGCTGATATTGTAAGCATAATCGGGTATCTCTGTGCTTCCCAGCTTTAAGCTGACAGCCGACTCATCGGGTCTTACATACGTATCCCCGCCCTTTACGCTGTAAGAAGCAGCTAAGCCCGAAACTTCCGCCTTGCTGATATCGCATTCTATAACAAAGCTTGCCTGCTTTTGGCCTACATAGGTAACTCCGTCCGTACCGGGTTTCTTAGTGCCTTCGATAGTAATATAGTATTTTCCGGGATTAATCGCTGTTATC
>CADAHD010000145.1 GCA_902787595.1 uncultured Lachnospiraceae bacterium | reverse complement strand
GCCCGAAGAGCGCATCACCATCTGGTAAGAGAAAAACCACGAGGAAGTCACAAGAAGGGGCCCGCCTTTTGGCATCAGGAAAACCACGGGGACGGACCCGTGGTTTTTTTGTGCCATCAGCTGTTATTATGCCGCGGCATAGCAGCGGCTTTATGCTCTGTGGCGTTTCTTATAGTCTTCCTGAATGGGAGCGAGCAGCTCATCCGAATCAAACGCCGCTTCCATCATTACAGATGTTTCGCTGGCTCTTGCGCAGCTTACCATTCTGGACATTACATCGAAATTGAGCTGGGTTCCTTCGCTGTCACATTCATAAGTCACGGCGCGGTTAGCGGCAACGCCGAATTTTCCGGCTACTTTAACGGCATCGATATTGGCTCCAAGAAAGATGAATTCCCAATGATCCTTCTTCTTTCTTTTCTCCACCATCTTTTTTACCTTTTCATAGGAATAGGTTTTGCTGGCGTTTTCCATTCCGTCGGTGGTAATGATGAACAAAGTCTTTTCGGGGCGTTCTTCCTCACGCAATTCCTTATGGATTTTGTTGATATGATGGATAGCTCCGCCAACGGCGTCCAGAAGAGCAGTGCATCCCCGCACAAAGTATTCTTTGTCAGTGATGGGTTCAACTGCATCAAGCTTCTTCCGGTCATGAAGGATCTCGGTCCTGTCATCGAAGAGCACGGTGGAAATGACTGCTTCGCCTTCTTCTTTCTTTTGCTTGGCCAGCATTGAATTGTAACCACCGATGGTGTCTGCCTCCAGTCCGCTCATGGAACCGCTTCTGTCAAGGATAAAAACGATCTCTGTTAAATTCTTTTTCATATGACTTACCTCTCTTTCTGCCGTCTTGCGGCTGCTTATTTATATGTTCTGAGGTAAGTATAGAAAAAAAGCATTTACGAATGGTCGCTTTTACTGCGACATTTTTATTCTCCCAAAAGCGGCTGTTTGTGCTCGAACAGAGCAAGGTTTATCGTATATATATCGTAGATGCCTTCATTGATAAAATATTCGATTATAAGGTCAAAAATGCTGCTGGGAGAAAGAGCAAGACCTGCCTTTCTCAGAAAATCCCTGGTTTCATCTTTATTCAGCTTAAGGGCCAGAGCCAGGGAGAGCGCTGTGGTTTTTCTGGGCTGATAATCCTTATTGCTGCGGATCTTTGAAAAGAGCTTTCTGTCCATATTCGCCCGTTTATAAACTTCCGTATCGGTATAAGCCTTCTCATCTATCAGACGGAATAAACATTCCTGCCAGCTTTCATCCACATTGGCTATTACATCTTTTAAACTGCGCAGACTCTCTTTCCGTTTGCCGGTACCTGCGGCTGCCGGCGCTGCACCGACGAGCATATTGCGCGGAGCTTTTTCCGGAGCGCCAAAGACCGTATGGCGCGGAGCGGCTTCAGCTTCTGCCTCGAAGAGCCGGCCATACAGTCTGTTAACAGTCGCTTCGGGGCTCGCATCACACGGTTCTTCGGCGCAAATCATATCGCCGGTATCCTCGTCCGGTTCTGCATCATAGGTTATATCGTCGGGCACTTCATCAAAATCTGCCTTGGCCATATCAAAGGCCGAAATCCCGCTTGAGGAAAGCACGATGGTCCTGTTTCCGTCATATTCCTCGTGGAAGCGCTCTTTGACATAATTCTTATCTACAAATTCCCTGACAGATGAAAAGATCTTATCAGATAGCTCAAACGATTTTTCGTCAAATACAACAAGGATGATCTCCATCTCTTCATGAGATAAAAACTCGGTGAAGACGGATACAGCTATCCGTAGAGCTTCTGCCTTTGGGAAGTTATAATATCCGGTGGCTAAAAGAGGAAAAGCGATGCTTTCACAATCATTTTCGATCGCGATGCGAAGACAGTTCTCATAGCATTTTCTCAGTACTTCCGGCTCGTCTTTTTCGCCGTTTTCCCAGACAGGTCCTACTGTATGCAGGATATATTTTGCATCCAGATCAAAGGCCGGAGTTATAAATGCTTCACCGGGCATGATCGTTCCGAGCCTTTCGCGCTCTGCCATAAGTTTTTCTGCGCCGGCGGCTTTATAGATCGCCTTTTCTGTTCCGGACGCAATGGCAGGCGTGGGACTTGCTGTGCAGACTATGGCGTCTGCGCTTGTCTTTGAGATATCGTTTCGGATTATGATGAATGACATATCTAAAATCTTTCTCCACTACATGATTACTGTTTGCGCTTTTATAATTATAGTTTTTGACATAGGAAAAAGCAAGTTACAGGCTGCATGGATATCGGCACGCAAAGCCCTGCTATTGACGGTTTATGAGTTCTTTATTAAAATATCGTTCGGGTAGTTTTGTGCGCCTTTGTACATAAGGAGACATGATCATGGCAGATATAGTTACAATTACATGCCCGCACTGCGGAGGACAGGTGGATCGAGTTGATAATGCTTTTTTTGCAAAGTGTCCTTATTGCGGCATAGAGGTGGCTTTTAACGAGATAAAGGAAGAGGTTCAGGTCGGGGAGTATCGTGAGAGGATAGATACCCTCGAGCATAACGAAAATGTCGACAGACAAAAACGCCTGACCATGCAGAAATGGGTACTGCTGCGCAACATCGTTCTGGGAGCGCTCAGTTTTACTAATTTTATGGGCTTTTTACTTGTCGGGAGTGTTAACATGAGCGGAAACGAAGGTCCGTTGGGTTTCGGATCCATACTGTTTCTGATAACGATAGGCGGATTCCTTATAGCAGTTCCTGCCCTCAGCGTAAATTATCCGGGTTACAATGCATTATACAGAAAAGAAGAAAAATTCGGAAAAGTAAAAATGTTTTTCCTGCTGGGAGGCGTGGGCCTGGTGCTTTTGCTTGTTTCAGCAATATTGGCATATATAGTATTAAGATTCATATATGAATAAGACGGGCGTTTCCCGCATAAACTGATCATCTGAAAAATGAAAGTACTCTGGCTATGTAATATGATGCTCCCTGTGATCGCGGAGCAGTTTGGTTTTAAAGCATCCAATAAGGAAGGCTGGTTATCCGGTCTTGCTGATGTGATGCTTTCTCATCAGGCGCAAAACGGGATAGAATTGTCGATAGCATTTCCGGCCCCCGATGGTTTTATGCGTGGGGATATTACGCTTGCTATACATGATCTGACGATCAGGGGCAGCGCGCTCAGATGCTACGGTTTTAAGGAAGATACGCTTAACGCGCATATCTATGATAATAAGCTCGAAGATATCATGGAGAATATCATCAATGATGCGCAGCCTGATATGGTGCATTGCTTTGGAACAGAGTATCCTCATACTCTGGCAATGTGCAGAAAATTCCCCGACAGGTCAAAGATACTGATCACAATACAGGGATTATGCAGTGTGTATGCAAATGTGTTTGAAGCCGATCTGCCGGATAAGGTCATAGTCGATGTTACGCTGCGCGATTTTCTGAAAAAAGACAGCATCCCCGAACAAAAGGCAAAATATATAAGCCGCGGTGAAAACGAGATCGAAGCGCTTAAGCTGGCCGGAAACATAGGCGGACGAACAGCCTGGGATAAGCATTATGCGCACGAATTCAATCCCGGGGCGAAGTATTTTGTGATGAAGGAAACCCTTCGCTCTGATTTTTACGAAGGCACATGGGATAAGGACGCCTGCGAGAAACATTCGATCTTTTTAAGCCAGGGAGATTATCCCATTAAGGGCTTGCATTATATGCTGCTGGCTATGCCGGAAATACTGAAGCGTTATCCCGACGCGCGTGTGTATGTTGCCGGAAACAGCGTTGTATCATACAGGACATTTAAGGATAAAATGAAGATATCTGCATACGGCAAATATCTTCGCAGCCTTATGGATAAATACTCACTTGGTGACAAGCTTGTGATACTGGGTAAACTTGACAGCGCGGAAATGAAAAAGCAGTATTTGAAAAGCAGCCTTTTTGTATGTCCGTCTGCTATCGAAAATTCACCCAATTCACTTGGAGAGGCAATGCTGCTGGGCATGCCCTGTGTGACTTCCAATGTGGGTGGGATACCATCTATATTTGATGCAGGCAGGGACGGGATAATGTATACCGGTACAGGCTGCAGCGAAAACAGTTTTGACCGGGATTATTATAAAGGAACCGACAGTCTTTACGGTATCGCAAATAACCTTGCAAATGCAGTGACAAAAATGTGGAGCAGCGAAATAAAAGAAGAATACTGTAAAAATGCCAGGGTACATGCGCTAATCGATCACGACAGGAAGGCTAATTACGAACAGACACTTAAGGTATATGAAGAGATATGCGGGGCGGTAGTAATATGAACGGACAGCCTCTCATAACGGTGATCATACCTGTATATAATATCATGGAATATCTGCCGCGCTGTGTACACAGTGTGACTGCGCAGACATACAAAAATCTTCAGATCATCCTGGTGGATGACGGATCAACGGATGGAACGGCGCAGCTTTGTGACGAGCTGGCTGCAGAGGATCCGCGTATCAGCGTATATCATAAAGAGAACGGTGGTTCTTCTTCTGCGCGCAATTTGGGACTCGGTAAAGCGCAGGTAAAGCGCAGGGGGAATACATCGGCTTCGTGGACAGCGATGATCATATCGAAGCGGATATGTATGAAAAACTGTATACCGGTATGATAAAGAGCGGGGCTTATATTGCCCAGGTGGGACGTGATGAGATCGATGAAGAAGGAAACGCCCTGCCCGATATCTGTATACCTCCAAAGAAAGCCACTCTGTATTCAAATGAAGAATTTTTAAAGGAACTGCTTCTTCATAAAGGTGATTGTTCATTCTGTACCAAACTTTTCAAAAAAGAAGTTTTTGAAAACAGATCGTTTCCCATGGGAAAGCTTAATGAAGATTTCCGCCTGCTGGTGCATATGCTGACAGATGTTGAGCAGATCCTCTCCCTGCCCGAGCGCTGTTATCATGTTTTTTACCGGGTGGGTTCCAACTCACGCAAAAAAGATAAAAATGAATTCTCGCGTGTTTTTGCAGACAGCGTAGACAACGCCGATGATGTGGCAGAAGAGGTTGATGAATATTTTCCGGCGCTTAAAGCCGTGGCATTTCGCTTTGGCATATTCCAGCGTCTTGAATATCTTTTGCATATCCCTATCCCGCAGATGCGCCGCGACAATACATTCTATATGAATGTTGTCAGATATCTGCGCAGGAACTGGTGGAAGAGCATGCGTAATCACATTCTTACAAAAAAGAACAAAGTCTATCATACACTGTTTGCGATCGCGCCCAGGATGATAAGAACCGTTCACAAAAAGATCAGGCGTCTGTAATGCGATACGGAGGGATCATCTATGATCATTTTTGATGCGCGCCGCATGATGGCGTACGAAAAGTTAAAGCAGCTGGGTACCCTGGCCGGAAAGACGGATGATTATCTGGAAGAGCTGTGGGGGGAGTTTATCACGGATGCGGAGCTGCTGGGAGCTTTTGCTTATTATGTGGATAATCACAGCCTTTATGACGGCATTGAATGCAGGGGCTACGGCCTGACCGATCTGTATTTTTATAATATGCGTTCCTATGAAGTGGGACACGATGCAGGAAAGAATTATGCCGATTGTGATAAGGAAGCGCTGGTGCTGGATACTTTTCTTTTGATGGCAAAGATGCGCCGCGATCCGGAAAAGTATGTGCGCAGACTGGAAAGCGGCCTGGGCATGGACAGGCTGTAAAGAACGCTGCGGGGAGTAAGGATATGCCTGAGTGCGCATTATGCATACATCACTGTAAACTTAAGGAAGGACAGCGCGGACGCTGCCTGGCCAGAGTATGCCGGGACGGAAAGGTTACAGCCGATAACTATGGCTGTGTAACATCCATTGCGCTGGATCCCATTGAGAAGAAACCTCTTTCGGATTATTATCCCGGCAGCCGCATTTTATCTGTAGGCAGTTACGGCTGCAATCTCTCATGTCCTTTTTGCCAGAATCACGAGATATCCCATCCCGAAGATCTGGCCCGTCTTAAGCGGCTGTCACGCATCATAAGTCCCATCGAACTGACCGGGATAGCAGAACGGTATATACCCGAAGGAAATATAGGCGTTGCATTCACCTACAATGAGCCGCTTACAGGTCTTGAATATGTATTGGATACATCCGAATTGGTGCATGAACGCGGGATGAAGACTGTGCTGGTCACAGCCGGACTGGCAGAGGAAGATACCTGCGAAGCGCTGCGCGGGAAGATCGATGCCATGAACATAGACCTTAAGGCGTTTACGGACCACTTTTATGAAAAGCTGATAGGCGGGGACCGCAGGACGGTAATGCGTTTTATAGAAAAGGCAAATGAGTTTGCTCATGTGGAACTGAGCTGTCTGATAATACCCGGAGAAAATGACAGTGATGAAGAGATGGATGAGCTGGCTGCCTGGGTGGCGTCCCTGCCGGGTGGCGAAAACATTACCCTGCATGTATCACGTTTCTTCCCAAGATACAAGATGATGGACAGGGGACCAACGGATGTGGACAGGGTTTATGCTCTGGCGGATATCGCGCGCAGGCATTTAAAACATGTTCACACAGGAAACTGCTAGCAGCACATCAGGATAGAGATGTCTGCCGCAAAGCGATCATCTCTGCACTATCGAGAGCACGGCTTCAAATACTTCGGGATTGGATATAATGATAAGCGCGATACGCTGCTTGGCGCGGCTCAGCCCGTGAAAGAGATTGCGGACGCGCCGGTCACCGGGAATATCGGATCTGTGCCGCAGATAGCCGTGTTCATCATAGAAGAAAGTATCGTCAACCAGCATTACAACATTATCGTATTCTTTGCAGGATGCCTCCGACACTTCTGTCTGCATGCTGCTGTCTGTGTCCTTAAGACTATCGGGACATAACAGATCATCCCTTATAAATACATAACCTTCACTCTGCAGGCTTTTCAGCTGCAAAAGGGTTTCCTCTGCATCGGAAGAATAGGCCGGCAGAACGGAAGGGTAGCCGGCGCGGTGATTTTTTTCGCCCAGCCACATGACGCAGCGTATGAAAGCTGAGAGTTCACTGTTAAGTCTTATCCTGTTGGTAAGGCGGTATCGGATAAAATCCGGGAGCGCCTCTATCAGTGCAGCGCCGTCTTCGCCCGTTTCTTCTTCATGCATTGCATCTTCACGGTCATAGGAAATGATGACAGGAGCATTCCATTTTTCGGAGAAACTTTGTATCTGTTCCATTATGCGTTTGTTTATGCGATGCCCTTCATCCACGAAGATCGCAGAATACTCTCTGGGGATATCCAGCAGGCCGTCTTCTTTAAGATAAAAGAAATCGATGCGTTTAAGGCGCTGGTTGAGCTGTTCGAGTTCTGCGCTGTGCGGTCCCAGATGAAAAATGCATACTTTGTCGTTGCGGGAGATCTGCATGGCTATATCATAAAGCAGTATGGTCTTTCCTGTGCCGGGGAAACCGGTAAAGCCCTGAAACTTCACGTTCATATGACGCAGTATCTGTTTTTTGATATCCCTCTGCTGGGAAGTAAGGAAGTAATCCTGGCGAAGGAATCTTCCCGGATCAGTAAGGGGAGACATAAGATATCTGTCTTCCTTAAAAAGATCTTCGATATCGCCATCGGAGCAGCTGCCCTGTTTTTTAAGAACATCAGCCAGTTCCTGCCAGTCGGCTTCTATAAGGCGGCCGCTGTTGCTGAGCCTTACCAGGCGGTCGGAATTGCTGATATATGTATAGAAAACCATATTGCGGTTGAGGGCGGAGATGTAATAGCGGTTCTGAACGAGCTGCCGCTGCACGGCTTCGTCCGTTACATTGCCGCTTTTTAATTCTATATTGACTGCATATTCATCATTGATGCGGAGCAGATCGAATTCCTTCCCCAGTTTGGGCATGGTGAAAGAGTAATAGAATTTAAGAGAAGCCGCGTCTTCGCAGCATTCGGAAAGGCGGCTGCAAAAAGCCCGCAGTCCCTCGGTTTCCCATGATTTGATCTTTAAGTGACCGCTGCGTCCCGACATCTGACGCTCAAGTCTTGAAAGCTGGGAAGCATCATTGATCCTTGTGAGTGAGTAAATGTTTATGGCTTTCATAACTACTTAAATATATCAATCAAAGGCAGGGCTGTCAATCTGGCAAAGTTGACATGCCAAAGCGTTCAGGGGTATAATTCCTATCATGCCTGAAGGCTGCGATAGTAACCGATTTGGGCATTGATAGACAGGCCGGCTCATGCGGCCACAGGGGAAAGAGGCATTACTCTATGCGATTTTATCCGGACAGAAAACAGGCTCAGGAGATAGACAGGTATACACAGGAAAATATCGGTATACCGGGTATAGTGCTGATGGAAAGAGCTGCCATTAAACTGGCGGATCATATTGCGGCGGTCTGTGAAAAGCTTGACGGTTTCGATAAGAAAAAAGACAGGATACTTGCTGTAGTTGAGGGCGGCAACAACGGAGGAGATGCTGTTGCAGCAGCCCGCCTGCTTAAGTGCAAAGGTTATAACAGCTATGTATACGAGATAGGCGGCATCAGCAAAAAAACGGAATCCTATCTGAAGCAGGTGGAGATAGCAAAGAAACTGTCTGTGACATTTATCGGACAGCAGGATATCGACTATCGGTTCAGCGGTTTTTCTCTTATCATTGACGGTATATTCGGAGTGGGTTTAAGCCGCGAGATTACGGGAATACATGCAGATGTGATCAATGCCATAAACAGGGCTTCGAGTCAAAATGCATGTTATGTTGTGGGCTGCGATATTCCCAGCGGTATAAGCAGTGATGACGGAGAAATATTGGGAACGGCAGTCAGATGTGATATGACCGTTACATTTCAATATATAAAATACGGCTGTCTTATCAATGAAGGCCGCGCATATTCCGGACAGATATTCTGCGAAGATATAGGTCTGTATAAAACGGATTCCTTATCTGCGATGGCAGAGGTTTTAAAAACGACAGGCACGGATCATATTTTTTATGAAGATGATAAAGATGGCTTTATGTTTCATCTTCCCACTCGGAAAGCGGATTCAAACAAAGGCAGCTGCGGCAAGGTGCTGATAGTTGCCGGGTCGGAAGATATATACGGGGCGCTGTATATGTGCGCAGAAGCATGTTTCAGAAGCGGAGCCGGTCTTGTAAAGATAGTAAGCCATGTCAGAAACAGGGATCTGTGCATGGATAAGCTTCCCGAGGCCATGATGCTGACTTATGATACGGATCACAATGACGCTGCTTTTGACGAGACATATAAAAAAGCAATTGAATGGGCTGATGTGATACTGGCCGGACCCGGTCTGGGAACAGGAGCATTTTCCAAACATCTGCTGGAAATGCTGATCGAGTACTGCAGGTCCGGGCAGAGCATGGTATTTGACGCGGATGCATTGAATATAATATCCGGAATGGATGTGCATGCAGTTTGCGCAGGGCTGGTAAGAAAGCTTGGATATGAACATGTGATCATCACGCCGCATATGGGAGAGATGCTCAGGCTGCTCAAAGGCAGCTGTGACATGGAGCAGCTTAAGAAAAGCAGGGCGGCAGCTGCTTCCGGCTTTGCGGATACCAACGGCATTATATGCATATTGAAAGATGCGCGCACTCTTATAGGCTGCAGCGGCAGCATATGCGGCATGAGACCGGTATATGTAAATACCACCGGTAATTCCGGCATGGCTAAGGGCGGATCGGGAGATGTGCTTGCAGGTATTATAGCCGGGATCATCGCGCAGAATACGGATGATGAAAAAACAAATTATGAAATGTGCTGCGCGGCGGTCAGTATACATGGGAATGCAGGCGACAGGGCGCGGGAAGAAAAAGGCGAGCGCGCCATGCTGGCAAGGGATATAATAGATAAGCTGTGAATATTGAAATATATCAGGGAGACGAATGATATGGGCAGATATGTAATGGCTTTTGATGCGGGCACTACTTCAGAGAGAGCGATCATCTTTGATAAGAGCGGGAGGATAGTGAGCCTTGCTCAAAAAGAGATAAAGCAATATTACCCTAATCCGGGCTGGGTGGAGCATGATCCGATGGAGATATGGTCCGCGCAGCTGGGTGTTGCCGTGGAAGCCATGTCAAAAGCCGGCCTGACTGCCGAAGATATTGAATCAATAGGTATCACCAACCAGCGCGAGACCACCATAGTATGGGATAAAGAAACAGGTCTTCCGGTGTACAACGCCATAGTATGGCAGTGCCGCAGGACCACTGCGATCTGTGAGAAACTGTCCGACCGCAGAAATATGATAAGGCAGAAAACCGGACTGGTTATAGACCCTTATTTTTCGGCGACCAAACTTAAGTGGATACTGGAAAACGTTGAAGGTGCTGCAGAAAAAGCCCGGGAAGGCAGGCTTTTGTTCGGGACGGTTGAGAGCTGGCTGATATGGAAACTGACAAAGGGCCGCGTGCATGTGAGCGACTGCAGCAATGCTTCGCGCACCATGCTCTTTAATATCCACGAATGCAAATGGGATGAGGATATCTGTGAACTGCTGGGCATACCTTTGAGCATGCTGCCTGAGGTGGTATCCAACAGTGAGATCTACGGAGAATCCGATCCGGGGTATATGGGCGGAGCGATAAAGATAGCGGGAGCTGCAGGCGATCAGCAGGCAGCGCTCTTTGGGCAGAAGTGTTTTAAGTCGGGAGACATAAAGAATACATATGGCACAGGCTGCTTTTTGCTGATGAATACCGGAAGCGAAGCTATCACCTCAAAGAACGGTCTGGTCAC
>CADAHD010000144.1 GCA_902787595.1 uncultured Lachnospiraceae bacterium | reverse complement strand
CTGGTATTTACAGGTATATTACACTGAACATATCCTTTGTCTTTTATATAGTCACCACAGTAATATTTTGTTCCCGATACGGTAATGTTTTTATAGTTTTCTATAACTGCTTCTTCTATTGTTTTATGTGTGTTCCACAGTTTCCAGGTATCTTCTTTTTTATCATACTCCAACAATCCCCTGTTTCTCACAGATCCGTATATCGGAACTCTCTGGCTTATGGGCTTATCGTCCATCAAAAACGGAACACAGCTGTCCGTGACAGCTTCATATATACTTCTGACCGCTCCTCGTATACTGCTTCCCGGGATCATATACTTCTTCCCGCCATCTTCATCAGCATGAAAGAACTCATATTCCTGATGAAGTTTTTTCTTGATGCTGTCATCCGGGTTTATTACTTCTTCACCTGTCTCAACATTAAAGTATCGGGGATGAGCGCCATCCGGTATTATCAGCGGAGTCTTTACCTCCAATTCAACATCCAGCCATCCGCTTACAAGATCTTTTGAATACTGTTCCTCCCTCGATCTGCGCTTTTCTTCTCCGCGATCACCAAATGGTACAAAATTATATGGATTAATAAACTCTTTCATTTTATCACCTCCATCAATTGAAGCCACAAAGGCGGTAATCCTCTGCTGTTGCCATCCCATCTTTATCGTAAGAAAGATAAATACGTGTCTTTACGGATCCTTCTTTATTCTTTACCGGCAGTGTGTATCTGCCCCCGGTTGTAGATATCACTTCCGTTACTCCTTCTCTTTCCACACTCTTTTCAGTGTTGATATCCAGAGTCTGCTCTTCATCGATGAATAACATCTCCGGCATCGGCGGAAGGTACGGATCATTTGATCCCGCATATCTTTTGTCCAGTTCCCTGTCATCTATCATTCTCCATACAAACTTATGCCCTATAGTACTCCTCCTCGCCATAAACTCTGTATGCTCATCAAATATCCTCAATTCCAGCAGATCAGCATAGTTCTTTACTAAATCTTCTTTCCCATTGCATATACCGGAATAAAACGCATCACATGCATATGCAACATAATATTTATTATCCTGAATATATTGCTTTACAACACCGATCAGATCTTTTTCTTCAGCTTCACCGCTATCTAATATCCATATCCTGTCCATCACCCTACCTCCAACAGTTCCGTGTTACCTGCTTTTAATTTATCTGTTATCTCTTTTCCATTCAGTTTAATGGCATCTATATTTAAACAGCCTCTGCCTATCCCGTTTTCTCCGCCAACCGGCATCAATCCCAGATCCATATCAATAAGAACAGCAGACAGCAGCTGTCGGGATATATGTTCCATGCTTCCCTTCTTTATCAGTATCTCCAGAGATCCTCTTCCGCCTTTCAGACATTTATTGGTAAACACTGCACCATTTCTTGGCGCCTGGGTAAATCTGTCCAGCGCATTTCGCGAAACAGTTATAAAACTTCCTTCCTCCAAAACAGTCTCACTAAAACAGATCCTCGACTTCTTATGATCTTCACCGGCAGGCATCTTCCCGAAAACGGCATTGATCCCGGCTATTTTCTCTCCCAAACCGTTTTCTTTTGCAAGCTTACACATATGATGCCGTACAGCGCCTGCCCAGGCAGTTCCCGGTATAACAGCTCTTCCCTTCATATCCATCAGGGGAACGCTATCGGGTTTTGTTCCGTCATCTTCCACCTCATACTTTGTGCTTTTGACTCTCAGATTAAATGTTCCGTCTATATGAAACGCTATATCCAATCTGTCAAACTCTTCAGTCGAATTCACTGCTTTTAATTCTTTAGCATTTTCAAAAGCGCCTGCCTCAAAAGGATCAAAGGCCAACCACTCAGCCATTTCATCGGGAAATGAAAAACTTTTCTTTCGTACACTTGCTTTAAACAGCCCAAATCCTCTGCTTGTTCTCGCACCAAATCTTATATCATTTGCAATAACCTTTCCAAACAGATCATCCATAACACTTTCTGTGTCATCTTCTTCTGTTTCACAATCAATTACCGCGCTGTATTCTTTATCACATTCAACGATCTGAAAGTCGTACTTGCTTCCTTTAACAGCGCATCCCCACTCATCCAATCCGACTCCGTCACGTGTTGATATTCTTATATCTTCTTCTTTAGTATCATCAGCCAAAACTGCATCACTGATCTTTACACTGCTTTCTTTGATGATATTTCCATCAATATATCCAAATATCGATCTTGCCTTACCCGCATCCAGCATACTGCGCAATACCCCGGCTACAGAGCTTCCCGGAATAAAGGGCAATCCCCTCTTGTCCTTCAATATATCCGAATCCGTCTCTTCCGCATCACCTGTACTGATCCGCAGCGGCGACATTTGTTTAAGCACGAGTTTATAATAAAGATGTTTCATACTCTGACCTCCCCTCTGTCATAATGAGCATGATGAAGTATATTATCCAGTACCGTCTTCCATCTGTTACTTATCAGTTCTTTTGCAACAGGATTTTCATTAAGTCCCAGATCTTTCATCCATCCCGTTCCTTCTGCTCCGTATACAGCATTAACCAGATCCAGACATACTTCTTTTCTGCTTTTCAATCTTTCACTGCTCAGGTCAGACTCTTTCATATCGTTTATCCTTTTTTTCAGATCCTCTATACTGACTGCATCCCTTAACATAGCTCTCAGACGTCCGATAGGATACTGTTTCATATCCGAAGACTGCTTATTTGATCGATTAACTTCCTGTCTGATATCCTTCCATTTTATTTCTGCATATTCTTTTATCTTCTCAAGCGCATATTTTTCAAGTAATGCTGCTTCCAGACGCTTTGCCGTATCTCCTTCGGCATCAGCTGTTTTTATATCTACCGCGCCTGTTGCGTCGGGCAGCTTAATATCAGCCAGTTCTTTAAGTGTATACAGCCTGCATTTTCCAAAACCTTCCTGTAAGTATTCCCCTGTATACATTGTTCTTTTTATATCTTCACCGCCTGATATAAAGCAGAGATAACTGCCTCCTCCTATAGCGCAAATATGAGGCTTTTGCATATTCCATCTGCTTTGATATCCGCTTATTGTTTTAAATATCACACTATCCTCATATCCTTCAGGCTGTCTGTTCTGTATTTTTAATTCTTCGGCTATCCTCTCTCTTATCTTTGAAGTTTCCGATATATAGCAGCCATCATCCATTACCATATCCGATTCAAAAACCAGAACTATCACTTCTTCGGGATCTGTTTTGATAAGCTGATCCGGATCTGTTTCCTCCAATCGCCCGGATAAAAGGCTGCACTCGGCATACTGCGCTGATCTGCTTCTTCCGAATCTCAGACTTGCATTTTCCAACAGCTCACAGATGCATTCAACATATTCGCTGTTTACAATTACTTCTCCGCCATAGATGAGTCCTGCATCCAGCGAGTCCTGCATATACAGCATTTTTCCTTTATCCCCTCTCTGAGTGACTCTGTTATGGTATTGTGTGTTGATACCGGGATAAGCCACTTTATATCCTTCATCAGAAACAGCAACATAAGCGCCATCCAGAGTTTTGGGTTTCATCCTTTTCCACTCTGTTCCCTCCACTGTAAGGCTGTTTATTATCCGCCCCTTATCATTCTTTAATTTCATTAAAAACATCGGTACAGGGCTGCTGATCCTGTCATCTATCACCGGTGTCAGCGCTGACCATTGTGTTTTTCCGTTTAAAAACAGATCTCTGAACCTGTTATCTGTCTGATTCATTTTCAAATACTGCGTTGCCAGGCAGCCTATAACGCTTCTGGCAGGTATCTTTGTATCTGTTTCATTATATGCAGCTAACGTAAGCGGCGAATCCAGGCAGATCTTATACTTTAATACATATTTTTTATCTCCGGCCTCCGGATCAAAAACTGTCTTGTCGATCTTTACAACAGAGTCCTTTTCTTCTTCATGATAACTGATGCTTACATAGCCCAAACCTCTGTTTCTGCTGCTGCCGATATTGCGCGTTGCAGCGCATATCTTATTCAGCTGTTCTTTTACTTCTTCCTTACTGTCTCCCTCATATGTTATCTTTGCACGAAAGACCAGCTCATCACAACCACTGTTTGGAAGCGGATCGTAATGGCTGAGTACCCTTGTAAAACGAAGAGTATTATCTACTTTAACGCCTTCCTCAAGCCGGGTCTGTCCTCTTGTATAACAGAACAGACTGATGATATCTGAATTGTAAAATCTGATACCTGTTTTCTTCTGTTTTTTCAGCCATGACCGCATTTCCTCATAACCTACGGGATATGCGTTAGCCACTTTCAAGGATCCTTCTCTTCCATATTCATCTCCAAAAAGATCCGTGATCGCCTCTTCTGACAGACACGAGTTATCAAGACGGTTGAGCTTTTCGGCAGCCTGGCGCATACAGCCTCTGAGCCTTTTTCCGGGTATCAGCGGAAGCCCGGTATCGTCCATACAGATATCCCTGTCAATAGAATTACCCGAGCTTTCCCCATTACCGGCGCACATATCGGATCTAAGCTTAATTTCTATATACGACATTATCTTTCCTCCTCCGTCCATATATCTATTATCTCGTACAGATCATATATCATCTTCATCAATTCATTATCATCGGGCTCTATCTTCTTTAAGCTTTCCTGAAGTCCCTTTGTATGCCCGCAGATTTTTATATAATCCATTCTTCCTTCGCTGTGACTCTGCTCCCAGTCCGATCCCATATTCTTAACTGCGGTTCTAGCGACCTTTAAATCTTTAAATACTCTGTATATGCGGGATAACTTATCGATATTTCTGTAATCGTTCACATCTGCAGTCACTCTCCATGGTCTTGCCATGGATATTATAGTTCCCTGCCTGTCACGGATCTCTTCGAGATTTCCGCCTATTCCGCTATGAATATAATGATAATCTATCCAGGACTCTTCTTTGATATCACTGTCAGCCCCGTGTATTCTCACCTTCGCATTATCACAGCATTGCTCGGCTATTTCATATGCGCGCACAAAAGGATAATGACTGTGGAAATAGCATATTCCTGCACATGAAGAATATGTCCAGTCTCCGTCGTTATGCTCCTTAACAGCTTTCAGATAAGCTTTTGTATATGCCAGCGCATAACGCGCATTGCATATGAATGTAAGATCATCACCGTCAGCAATAAGCTTTCTGAAAAGAAATTTACCCTTATCTATATTCGGATAAAGCTTTATTAAATCTTCTCTTTTTTGAGTCATCGCATCCAATCCGACGGAGGTAAACACCTCTGCTGTCTCCCCGGTGAACTTTCTCATCATCCGGACACAGCTGTCGTAATCCTTTTTATCCCCCAGCATCAGCTGTATTTTGCTGCCCATATTATTTCCGTCAGCATGGACTATAGCCAGCAGGCTTTCTTCGCCTCTTCTGGTAACCATATCATCAAGGATCTTAACTGCAGGATCAGTATCAATAACGGCTTTACCGGCTTTTCTTTTACTCTTTGTTTCGGAGCTTATCCTTTCAGTTTTCCCCGCCATGGTTTCTGTATCGGTACACGGCTGAAATGTATTCCTGTCAACCATAGCAAATGGAACCAGGAAATCATTCCTTCCCGGAAACATTACTTTTTTCTTTTTTTCAGCTTCTTTCATAAGCGCAGCATAATCTTTTCTGTAATCCCCGGTCACTTCCGTACAAACAGCCATGGGAACCAATCCCGGATATTCCTTTATTACCCTGTATGAAAAATACTGATTGAGTTTTTTGTATTTTTCTTCATCTTTAAAAAGAAAAGTCTCGTTTCCACCGCCACGAAACAATTCAACACCTGCTAAGCTTCCATTATTGAATTCATCTTTTATGCCTTCTAAAGAAAACGGCTCCCGATCATCTGCTTTCCTCAGTATCATATCCGCCTTTTCGGCTGCTTCAAATAATATATCCCAGGCGTGGCTGATTATATCAGACGCCCCCACTATATCCTTGATCTTATTAGTTTTAAAAATATACTTCTGTTTTGATCTTATCGTATACTGCGCGATTACCATCTGTTGTTACCTCCGTTTTTGTTCATTTGCTGTTTATTATCTACCTCACACTATATCTTCCAAACCCAAAGCTTGTATTCTTTCCTATATGTATCAATTCCCCCGCCAGCAGCAGTTCCAATATCTCTTCTTCTACATTCTCTATGCTAAGATCACCACATATGCCATCCAGTCGTATCTT
>CADAHD010000143.1 GCA_902787595.1 uncultured Lachnospiraceae bacterium | reverse complement strand
ACGAAGAAAAGAAATCATTTCGATTGTTTAAAAGGAAGGCCGAAAAATGAGACAATTATTTACAAAAAACCTCGGCCTCAAGATAATATCCGTTTTAGCGGCTTCCATTCTATGGCTCGTGGTGGTTAATGTTGATGATCCCGTAATCAGTAAGACCTACACGGGGATACCTGTGGAGATTCTTAACGGGGATGTCCTGACGGAGCAGGGAAAGTGCTATGATATCTTATCGGATTCCTCAACAATAAATGTTGTTGTAAGATAAGATCTTTAAGGGCTGCCTGCTGAGGGCGGCCCTTAAATAAGCCCTTGGGATAACCCGGGGATTATCTACAGGGCCGCCGTAAGAAAAGCTGCCTAAAGCTTCCGGCGATAAATGACAAACCATTGCTTTTATGGTACTATAAGCTTTATTGTATACGGATCATACGGACTTAAGGAATTCTGCAATAAATCAGTAACATAAGTATTATTATTGTAAAGGAGGATTCTTTCGATGGTTAAATGGGGTGTAATGGGGACGGCAGGCATAGCTCAGGGCTGCACTATCCCGGGCATGAAAAAAGCTGAAGGCTGCGAACTTTATGCAATAGCAGGCAGGAGTCTTAAGAAGGCTGAGGAATTTAAAATACGTTTTGGTTTTGAGAAGGCGTATGAAGGTTATGATTCATTGATAAACGATCCCGATGTACAGGCGGTATATATACCTCTGCCCAATCATATTCACTGCGAATGGGTCATAAAGGCGCTTAAGGCACATAAGCATGTGCTGTGCGAAAAGCCCATGGCCATGAACGAAGCCGAGATGAAGGAGATGTTCAAAACCGCCCGCGAAAACGGTGTGATACTCATGGAGGCCTATGCATATCTGCACAGCCCCTATGTGGAAGCCTTAAAGAAGATAGTAAAGAGCGGTGAGATAGGCGATGTCGACTATATAGACACCGCATTCATCACCCAGGATTATTCAGAGGATTTCAGGCTGCATAAAGAATACGGTGGAGGCGGCATACTGGATGTGGGCTGCTACTGCACCACCATGATATTAAGCCTTATCGATTCGTCTGTGAGTTATGTGAAAGCCGATGCAGAGCTTGATGATAAGAAGGTGGATCATATGGCCTCTGTGTTGATCGGTTTCGAGAACGGAGCGCGCGCTTCATTAAATGCGGGTATGGCGCTGGGGATAGATAGCTGCGACCGTTACGACCGCCTTTTCATACACGGATCAAAGGGCTATATCCGCTCCGACGTGGAATACAATCAGGAAGGTGAACTGGAATTTACGGTATGGGTCAAGAATGAAAAAGGTGAGAGGATAGCTCATAAGGAAAAGGTAAATGCGGCTTCCAATTACAGTCTTGAGATAATGCAGCTCAATGACTGCATCGAAAACGGCGCTGAGCCACATATCAGCGAGGCGTTCTCATTAAAGAACATGCATCTTCTGGACCGTATACTCGATGTATCCGGCTACACGGACGAAAGAAAAGCTTTTGTGCTTGATAACGGAGTTGTGATCCCCGCTGTTGGATACGGTTCCTTTATGTCTACGGATAAGCTGGGGGCGCAGACTATAAAAGATGCGCTGGAAGCCGGCTACAGATATATCGATACGGCAAGTTTCTATTATAATGAAGAGCAGATAGGAAATGTGCTTAAGGAAAGTGATATCAAAAGGGAAGAGATATTCTTATGCAGCAAGGTATGGCCTGCGGATCTGGGACGCGAGAAGACTCTTAAGAGTTTTGAAGCTTCCTGCGAAAAGTTAAAGACCGACTACCTGGATATGTTCCTTATCCACTGGCCCAAAGACGATAAGAACGATGCGGCGTGGATCGATAAGGTAAGGGAGAGCTGGGCGGTTATGGAAGAGCTTTATGAGCAGGGCAGGATAAAAGCCATAGGTCTTTCGAATTTCCTCCCCCATCATATAAGACCGCTGCTTGAGACAGCGCGCATCAAGCCTATGGTGGACCAGCTGGAACTGCATGTGGGCTATATGCAGGAGTACGCCCTTGCTTATCTTAAGAAGGAAGGCATACTTCCCCAGGCGTGGAGTCCTTTAGGCAGGGCACGCGTGATCAATGATCCCATTATCACGCAGATGGCAGCTAAATACGGTAAGAGCAGCGCGCAGGTACTGCTGCGCTATCTGATCCAGCGCTGCATACCCGTGATCCCCAAGGCATCCTCTATCGAGAGGATGAAGGAGAATCTTGATATCTTCGGCTTTAATATTTCCGATGACGATATGTCGATCCTCTCCTGCCTGCCCGAGCGCGGCTTCTCCGGCGAGCACCCCGACCTTGAGCGCATCAACGCCAAAGGCTCGTTTTGAGCGGAGCGGGGAATCTTGATAGAAGCAGATGAAACCACAAAACTAAATTCAGTGCCCAAGAAGCACCGCGGCCTCGTTATACTTGCGATCCTGATTCTTATATTCGCATTATCCTGGCTGTGGTCGTGGATGCCTGTGGTCGAGCATATGGAAATAGACGTCCCCGATGCAGACGGATATGTGGCAACGATAGTGCTTCTGACCGACCTGCATTCCTGCTATTACGGCCCGGGGCAGAAGTGGCTTTTGGATGCCATAGATAAGGAAGAGCCGGATATCATATTGCTGGGCGGGGATTTCTTTGACGATGTTCTTGATGATGATAATGCAAAGACCACAGCGGAATATCTCGCGAAAAATTATAACTGTTATTATGTTACCGGTAACCACGAGTTCTGGAGCGGCCGCGCGGGACAGATGAAGCAGTACATGAGTGATATAGACATAAATGTTCTGGAAGGGGATTGCATAAGCACTACGCTTAAGGAGACCTGGTTTGATATCTGCGGCATTGATGATCCGGAGGTGGGCGAGGCGGAGTGGAAACAGCAGCTGGAACGGGCTTATTCACAGACGCAGGAAGGCCACATCAGGCTGCTTCTGACACACAGGCCGGAGAGAGTAAGCGATTATCAGAAATACGATTTTGACCTGATCCTGGCCGGACACGCCCATGCGGGGCAGATACTGATACCTTTTATAAATAAAGGAGTGTTCGCGCCGGATCAGGGCTTCATGGCGGAATATGTAAACGGAGCATATATGCTGCCTAACGGGAGCATAATGGAGGTAAGCCGGGGACTGGGGCGTGAGAGTACATTTGCGCCGAGGTTTTTTAACCATCCGGAGATAGTGGTGATAGACATACATTAGATATAAGGAAGACTGGTATTTCCCGAAAGGAGAGAGGTATGGCTGATAATAACAGTGAAGAAAAACTTAATGAAACAAATATAGACCCGGCAAAGCTCCGCGCAGAGATAAATGCGGAAAATGAAGATCAGCGCGAAGCGATGATGAAGGGGGTATATGCGGGGCCTGATGCGATGTCGATGATGATGGTCTATGCCGGGCCTGTCCAAATGCAGAACAGAGGGGGCGGGCTAGACTTTGCTCAGTTTATGTCGGCTTATGCCGGGCCCGCGCCTGATGGTACGATACAGGGGTCAATGGCAGCAATGATGCGTCAGGGTGGGATAAATCCGCAGCCAAACCCGCAGCCGCGGGAAGAGACATATTGTTTCTGCCCCACATGCGGCGCTTTGTGCACATTGATATACTGTCCCGAATGCGGAACGCTGCTTAAGGATGTGCAAAGATACAAGGATTGCAGAGGCTGTGGAGCGCGGCTGGATGTCGCTGCAAAGTTCTGCAGCGAATGCGGCAGCGCTCAGCCGTCGGAAGATATGATGAAGGCGTAGAAAATGGGAGAGTATAAGCTGAGATCGGCGGTCTGGGAGCTTACGCTGGGATGCTGTTTTTCCTGCAGGTATTGCGGGAGCAGCGGCGGGAAGGCACGTGATAATGAGCTGAGCGAAGAAGAGTGTTTTAAACTTGCTGATGAAATGGCTGCTCTGGGCTGTCAGCGTGTTTCGCTCATAGGCGGTGAAGTTTTTATAAGGCCGGACTGGAAAGGCATTGTCAGGCGTCTTATAGATAATGATATAAAAGTATGTATTATAAGCAACGGCTATATGATAGATCAGAGCCTTGCTGCCGTATTGGCGGGATTGGGAATAGAATCGCTTGCTCTTTCTCTGGACGGACCGCAGCGTATACATGACAGCTACCGTCAGGAAGGAAGTTTCAAATATGTCAGGAGGGCGCTGGGAGTACTTGCCAATGCCGCAGTGCCGGTTTCCGTTATCAGCACACTTAATTCGGAAAACGAAAAGACTCTTGAGGAACTGTATGATTTCCTTACAGACTATCCAATCTTTGCCTGGCAGCTGCAGGCATGCAATCCTATGGGAAATGCAGTAAAGAGCGGCGTGGATCACCGCTTCGATGTTGAGCGGGTGATACGTTTTGTAGAGCAGCATGCGGATGCTCCTTTTGCGGTGGGGATAGCCGATAATATCGGATATTTTACGGAAAGTGAAGGCAGTCTTCGCGGCAACAGAAGCGGCAGGGCTGTTTTTAGGGGCTGCCAGGCCGGGATCAGCGCTATCGGTATTGACAGCATAGGCAATATCAGGGGCTGCGAATCGCTTTATGATGATATATTTATAGAAGGAAATATCAGGCAGCGCAGCTTAAAGAGCATCTGGGAGGATCCGGAAGCTTTTGCTTACAATAGGAAGTTTAAGCCTGACATGCTTACGGGCAGATGCGCATCCTGTGAAAAGAAGGATATTTGCCGCGGAGGCTGCAGATCCATGGCCTATTTTGCCGGCGGCAAACTGCATGAGGCGCCTTATTGCGCCCGTGGAAAGATTTAATAAAAAAAAGCTTGCAATAAAAAAGACCGTGTGCTAATATATAAAACGGTCTTTTTTGGAAAGGAGGTAGTGCCATGAAAGTAAGATCATCAGTAAAACCGATCTGCGAAAAGTGCAAGGTCATCAAAAGAAAAGGGAGGATCATGATAATCTGTGAGAATCCCAAACACAAACAGCGCCAGGGTTGATCGGCGCAAGAGTTAATTGAGCGGCTATGGCAGCGCTTTTCCGTCAAAAAGTGTCTGCCGATCATCGATAAATGCAATTGCGGCGGACATTTTTTATGCCCGCATGCCGAGGTAGAAATGCTGCTACCGTGCATTTACGATTGATACCTCTCCCGCTAAGGTGATCAAAGGGAGGGGGCAAGGCCGGAAAAACCGGCCGGGCTTACAATTTAGCCCCAATCAATTAGTAACTGTTAATCTGCCGTCGCTTCTAAAAAGCATACCGGACGGCACAGCAAAAACGGAGGATTGAAAAAATGGCTCGTATTGCAGGTATTGACTTGCCCAGAGACAAGCGCGTAGAGATAGGACTTACCTATATTTACGGCATCGGGCGTGTCAGCGCAAACAAGATCCTTGAGGCAGCAAAGGTTAACCCCGATACACGCTGCAGGGATCTGACAGACGATGAGGTTAAGCAGATTAGTGCTATCATCGATGAAGGTTACATGGTAGAAGGTGATCTCAGAAGAGAGATCGCGCTTAACATCAAGCGCCTTCAGGAAATCGGATGCTATCGTGGTATCCGTCACAGAAAGGGTCTGCCGGTCCGCGGTCAGAAGACCAAGACCAACGCCCGTACACGCAAGGGTCCCAAGAAGACTGTTGCAGGTAAGAAGAAGTAATTGTAACCGTTAATACATTATAAAAAGAAAGTAGGTTAGTTTTATGGCAGCAACAAAGAAGAGTGCTTCCGCTGCAGCAAAGAAGGCTGCTGGCAAGAAGCGTGTCAAGAAAAACGTTGAACATGGACAGGCACATATTCAGGCATCTTTCAACAACACCATCGTTACTCTGACAGATGCAGAAGGCAATGCTCTTTCATGGGCATCAGCAGGTGGCCTGGGATTCCGCGGTTCAAAGAAATCTACTCCTTATGCCGCACAGATGGCAGCTGAGACCGCAACAAAAGCGGCGCTGATCCACGGCCTTAAGACAGTAGATGTCATGGTTAAAGGACCCGGAAGCGGAAGAGAAGCAGCTATCCGTGCCCTGCAGGCAAACGGTCTTACGGTAACAAGTATCCGTGACGTGACGCCGGTACCCCATAACGGATGCCGCCCGCCTAAGCGTCGTCGTGTATAGTTTGAAAGTGGAGGATAAATCATCATGGCAGTGAATAGAGTACCTGTATTGAAAAGATGCAGAGCATTAGGCATAGATCCCTCTTTCCTGGGTGTTGAGAAGTATACCCACACCAGAGA
>CADAHD010000142.1 GCA_902787595.1 uncultured Lachnospiraceae bacterium | reverse complement strand
GAGAGCAAGACCCTTGTCTTCGTTCTTGGTTATGTTGAGATGCCTGCCGATCAGAAATTCGAAGCTGACGGCAAGACCATCAACAAGGTCAAGGCTAAGGCCATGATCGATAAGTATGCTACTCCCGAAAAGTTCGCAGAAGGCATGAAAGAGCTGCGCGCTTACTGGGATAAGCTGCTGGGCATCTTAAGCGTCGATACTCCCGATGATAAGGTAAACCGTATGGTCAACATCTGGAACCAGTATCAGTGCATGGTCACCTTTAACCTTTCCCGTTCCGCTTCCTATTTCGAATCCGGTATCGGCCGCGGCATGGGCTTCAGAGATTCAAACCAGGATGTACTGGGCTTCGTTCACCAGATCCCCGACCGCGCAAAGGAGCGTATCATAGACATCGCTTCCACCCAGTTCCCCGACGGCGGCTGCTATCATCAGTATCAGCCTCTTACCAAGAAGGGCAATGCGGATATCGGCGGCGATTTCTCCGATGATCCCCTTTGGCTCATCCTTTCTGTTTCCGCATATATCAAGGAAACCGGCGACTGGTCCATCCTGGATGAGATGGTTCCTTACGACAATGATATGTCCGTAGCACAGACCATGCTCGAGCATCTTAAGGTTTCCTTCTATCATATCGTAAACAATTTAGGACCTCACGGTCTGCCTCTGGCAATGCGTGCCGACTGGAACGACTGCATCAACCTCTCCTGCTTCTCGGATACACCCGGTGAGTCCTTCCAGACCTATACCAATCCCAAGTTTGCTGCAGAAGGCGGCTATTCAAAGACTGCAGAATCCGTAATGGTTGCTGCGCTCTTTACCTATACCGGTCCCAACTATGTAGCTATACTTAAACATCTGGGCAAGGATGATGAGGCAGCTGCTGCTCAGGCCGAGATTGACAAGATGAAGAAGAACATGATGGAATCCGCATGGGACGGTGACTGGTGGCTCCGCGCTTATGACGCAAACGGCGAGAAGATGGGATCTAAGGAATGTGAGGAAGGCCAGATCTTCATCGAGCCTCAGGGCTTCGCTATCATGTCCGATGTAGGTAAGGATCAGGACGCTGATAAGAAGGCTCTTAAGGCTATCGACGAGAGACTCAATACCCAGTACGGTCTGGTGCTCAACAATCCCGCTTTCTCAAAGTACTACATCCAGTACGGTGAGATATCAACCTATCCCGGCGGCTACAAGGAGAACGCAGGTATTTTCACACACAACAATGCATGGATCATCTGCGCTGCTGCTTATGCAGGACAGGGCGATCTGGCATTCAAGTATTATTCAGAGATAGCACCCGCTTTCACTGAGGAGACTTCCGATATCCACAAGACCGAGCCTTACGTATACGGCCAGATGATAGGCGGTAAGGATGCAGGTTCCGATATAGGCCGCACCGGAAAGAACTTCGGCCAGGGCAAGAACAGCTGGCTTACCGGTACCGCAGCATGGAACATGGTAGCCATTTCCCAGTACATCCTGGGTATCGCTGCCGACTTTGACGGTCTGCGCATAGACCCTTCCATCCCCGCTGCATGGGACGGACTTAAAGCTACCAGACAGTTCAGAAATGCTACTTATGAGATAAAGGTAAGCAATCCTTCACATGTATGCAAGGGCATCAAGAGCGTTACCGTAGACGGCAATGCTATCGATGGAAATGTGATCCCCGCATTCGGCGACGGAAAGACACATAGCGTTGAAGTTGTGATGGGCTGATAATCTGAAATCACGATATATCAAACGCCCCCGTGAAAACGGGGGCGTTTTTTAGATTCTTCGCTTCGCTCAGAATGACATGAATCTTTTCACTGCAGCGAGTATCTCTCAAATATACCCAGCAGTTTATCATAATGATCCGCTGTGCCCATCTCATCTCCTTCCGGAAAGATCATGGCATCGGCATACTGCTCATTTTCCCGATAAGCGATCCTTAACAGATATGTATCCTCATTAAAATGAATCCATGAAAACTCGTAAGCGTATCCGTCGCTCTCAACCAGTATAAACGGTGATCCATCTTCGGGATAGAACACTTCCGTATGTTCAAGATCTGCTTCATCCAGAATCGAAAGCAGACCATACAGTTTCGGAAGCACATCTTCTCCTTTATACTCGCTGCTGAGCGCATTCTCACGCATCCATACGCCTGATCCCAGAATATCTGTCAGGGTCTTAAATGAAGGCATATCCTCCTCCGGGAAAACAAGCATGCCCACATTCTTTTCCATCTTACGTGATGCCAGACGAAGCGTGGCCCTGATAAGCATGATGCATGAATCCCGTTCAAGATCCATTAACGCTTCCCAGTCCACATCCAGCGGCTCGCAGCTTATAATGAATTTATTATCTCCGCTGTTTACAGCTAACGCCGGCAGCCCCCTGCTGTCAACAGAAAGGTATGCATCTATACCTTCCTCCGTTGCCTTAGCCTGCAGCGCCTCCAGCCTGGGCATCAGTACATATTCACAAAATATATTTAATTCCTCATCATCCATTATATCGACCATGATCTGTTCCCTCACTCTTATATCTTTGCTGTATTTTAATTATTTATATATCCCTTTTCTGCTTTTCATTGGTAAGCTTTATCCTGTCGATCCCTTTGAAGCATACCGCAAAATCACTTTTTTCCATAAAGAAAACTCCGGTATCCAGATCATCTCCCATTACAGGGATCCTGATCCCGGTTGCCTTCTGGGTGATATAAGTCACTTTACCGTACCCCCATGGATTCCTCAGTTTGACCATCTCCCGTCCGTCTTTTTGGACAACTCCCAGCAGAGTATACATATGCGGCCCGGCCGCTCCCCTCCTGTAATTCTCACCGTTTTCCCCGCTTCCTTTCGCCAGGCTGAACTCATGAGTCGATGCGATCATAACATACTTGTTTTCATTATCGTTCTGACTTGATTTAATAGTTTCCATAAGCTTATTTATCTGTTCGCCATATCTCTCCATAACCTCTTTATCCGACAATTTAAGGATATCTATCGTATCCTTTTTGGCATCGCCCAAAACATCTATCGACTTTGGAGAGGCTTTTCCTGTTATTATCTTTAACGCATCCTCCATGGAACCTCCCGTAAGGCAGTAATAACTGCGTCCATACTTCTTGCCGTTTTTTTGGGCTTCCGGTATTTTTTTGACCAGATTCTTAACTTCCTGATACTCTATAGTCGTCAGGTGTTTGCTGTCTTTAGCAAGTTCTCCGGTAATATCATCTTCCATATCAATTTTGTATCTATCCGCTTTGTCTTCCGTGTATCCCTTGTATTTGTCCATGATACCCGATGCCGTGATCGCTTTTTCGATCATCCTCACCCATAATGCTGATGTTTTTGAATAGTTGGGAGGCACTGTTTTCTTTACGGATACAAGGACCTCATTGTAATCGTCATCAAAAAGCCTTACAACCACATTATCCCCTCTATCCTGGATCATATTCTTTATATACGCCGGATTCCTTTCTACTATTGAGGCCAAAGCTCCCATCAGCCAGCAGTTTCCCAGACCTTGCTGAACCACATCTTCTGCACAGGGTTCATGAGCAAAGAGCGGAAGATCGCTGACATCAACAAACTCCTGTTTAACATAATCGGTCTCAACTCCCTTATCATCCAATAACCCCTTTTCATTTTCTTTCTTTTTTCTGTAGTATTCTATCTCCGAATCATCCGTATGGATCTCGCTTATTCCATCATGATAGACTGTAAATCCCTTTGTAAATACGAACATAGACCTCATTTGCTTTAACTTATTCTTTTCCTTTTCCCACAGATATCTTCTTATACCTGCCTTTGTCCTGTATTTCTCACCATCCTTATGCTTTTTAGCCGCTTCCAGAGCCTTTGCTTCATTCGTAAACTCATATTCATCATTTTCAAGTTCTGCATCCTCTGCCTTTAGCTTTGCATCTATAAGATCCCCATATTTCTCTATAAGTTTAAGTATCTCCGCAACAAGCTTTGCTTCCTTATCCAGCATTTCAAGTCCTGTAGGGGCATCGCCCTCTTCGTTTTCATTTTTCTTCCGCAATTTTCCCAAAATTACATTTACGCTTATATCCTGATGCAGGTCGCGGATTTCCGTATATTCTTTTATACAATTAAACAGCCGGGACACAATATCTTCTTTCTCTGTATCGTTCATTTTAAGCGTATTTATAAATTTCCCCTTGCCAAAAAACTGCTTTACCATTTCATCTTTAGCTTTCAGGCTTGCTTTGGCGCTGTTTGTCAGCGATTCCATATCTTCATCGTTCCTGACGTTTTTATATCCGTTTTCCTTAGCATTCGCAAGGATACGATTAAATTTATAATCCTGCTCAACATCAACTACAAAATCCATATCAGCATATTTGCTAACTTTATAAGACTGCTGCTTAGCTCCATATAGACTCTTTAAACCTTCAAGCCTTACATTCAGTGCTTCCTTTTGCACATCATTCAACACTGCCCCTGCTTCTGAAAGCTTTGCTGCTATATCGTCGGCAGTCATTTTATTTATACTCTCTTTTAATCTGTCCCTGCCGGCTTTGATCTCGCCTTGCATGCCATAAAAAGCATGCCTGTCTATGCCAAAACGATATGCCGGAAGCAGGAAATCCTTGCCCGGTTTGATCGCTGTAAAAGCATTATTTGTAGATACGATCTTTACGCCTGTGATCTTAAGAACCTCTTTTCCTTTATAGACCATAGGCTTTACATCATATCTGAAATCAGCTTCTTCACGCTTTTCTATGCCCATCAGCATATCCAGTATGGTTATCTCATTGATCTGCAGCAGAGCCTGTGTCGAGTACTCTATTATGCGTTTATCCTCCTTTGCCTGATCAATGATCTCTTCTTTTGTGAGAAGCTTTCTGCCTTCATAAACAAAGAGCGTTTCCCCATCCTTCTCTGTCTTTTCATATTTTTTATAAGCATCCGTTCCGACAAGCCCGGCTAACACGGAGACCTTAACATCATCATTGCATTCCCTGATCTCTTCTTTTTCCTTTTCATCAGACTCTTTCGTATTCCGGGTCAAAAGCTCTTTCCATGTCAAGCCCTTGTTTTTTTTGCGCAGTCTTAACAGTTCATCGGCGTCCAGATTAAACAGGTAATCACGCTGTAATCTGAATTTGTAATACATATCATATGCATCATTATACCGTTTCTCATTCTCCCTTGAAAAAGAAATATGAGCAGCAAGATATCTTTCAAACCTGTTCATCAGGTCCCCGTAACCATTATTGAGCACATTGTACAATTGTTTTTGTAATGCTGCTTCTCCGGAAGGGATCTTATCCGACAGCATTTTTTCAAGCGCTTTCACAGCGTTTCTTACAGACTTCAGGCGGCTTCCCGCTAAAGAAGCCGAAGCATTTTCCGTACCCTCAACGGATTTTTTCAGATGTAAAAATTCCTTTCCTTTCAGCTTCTTATGCTCTTTTTCCACCAAATTGTATATACGTTCTACGGCTTTATGCCTTTTATTCTTAGGTTCCCTTCCGGATCTGAACTTGAGCCGCTTATATCTGTCACAGATGTCCTCAAGTTTAGCCATGAAATACGCGATACGCATCTCCTTATCTTCTCCGGTAAATCTGGGATCGCTGATCGCTTTGATCAACTGCCTGATCCCTATTCCAACCCTCCTCATTGCAAAGCTGCCGTTCTTCTTTTCTGCCTCAGGAAGAAACTCTTTCAAAACCGCCTTCAGATGCTGAAGACCATCTGAATAATCTGCAGAGACAAAGTCTCCAAAATCCGAAAATGACAGTCCTTCCAATTCCTGCCCCTTCTGAAGGGGATCCATTATGTTTTCTTCCTTCTGTTTTTGGATATTTTTCTTTGCCTGAACATTCACGTCCTTCTGCATGTCCGGCATGACTGCATTTTGCTGCAGATTTATCTGCTGTTCGTTTTGTTTTTGCGTATTGATAACTGCATCATTCTGTAATTTCTTTTTTGAAAGTTCCTTACTGTCCAAAACTATTGCCCTCCTTTAATCCTCTGCATATCCCGCGCATCATTTTTACCGGATGTACATCAGTCAGCAGCGTATCTATAAGCATGCCGGTATGCGCATCTTTGCAATTGATATATACGGATACATCGTCATCCAAACTGCCATAGGCCAGAAATAAACAGCTCTGTATCAGCATTAAACCGATATTTTCATCTTCATCGTTTTCATGCAGCAGAACAGGTTCCAGCGTAGAATCAC
>CADAHD010000141.1 GCA_902787595.1 uncultured Lachnospiraceae bacterium | reverse complement strand
CTGTGTTAAGCTGTTTAACGGCAACCATAACCGGGGGGATTATACGGAGATCACATATTATGATGATACCGATCAGATGGTGGATCCTGAGGAAGCTTCCAGGATAAGGATACGGGAAATGATGGCGGACGGCACCGTTATCAAAGAAAGCTGGGGGTTCTGCGGAAAGGGCAGAAAAACGGCCTGAGAGGGCACGGCGGAAAAAGAATAAGAGATGATATGGCCCGGCGCAAGCGTCCTGTTTATTGAAGTGGGCTCCTTTCTGTGGTAAAATTTACAGGATATATCAATTCTTTTTCTAACGGTGAAAAGTATCAGATCATACTTGAAGACGATATTGATCTGAGCGGTTATGCATGGAGACCCATCGGCTGGACAAGCGGAGGTTTTGGCGAATCACATAAATTCTTCGGAACTATAGACGGACAGAACCACACGATCTCAGGAATGACGATCGAGCTGGGATATGTGGATTGGGGCTTTTAACTGATATTTTATGGTATATATACAGGGGCTTGCGATATGTATATATTTATTGATGCCTGCAACTGTTTATGATTAATAAATTAAGGAGGGATTCTGCATGATAGGAGCAATATTGGGGGATATGGTCGGAGCGCCTTATGAGTTTGACCGCGGTGACAAGACTAAGGATTTTGAGATGTGGATACCGCGGGCACGCTTTACTGATGATACGGTCATGACTGTGGCTGTGGCGGAAGCTTTGCTGTCGGTCGGAAAAGATGCTGCGGAGGAAGAGGTGAAGCGCGCGGTTATCAATGCTATGCAGGACTGGGGGGAAAGATATCCTTATGCCGGATACGGCGGAAGATTCAGCCGCTGGCTGATAAGCCCTGATCCGCAGCCTTATAGCAGCTGGGGAAACGGTTCGGCTATGCGCGTATCCTCTGTGGGCTGGCTGTATGACAGCATAGAGCGCACAAGAGAGGTGGCACGCTGGACTGCTGAGGTGACGCATAATCATCCGGAAGGGGTAAAAGGCGCCGAATCTACGGCATCAGCAATTTTTATGGCGCGTAAAGGCTGCGATAAGGCTGCGATAAAGAATTATATAATTACGGAATTTGCGTACGAAACCGTGCCCGAGGCCATAACCGCATTTATGGAAGGCAATGATTTTGAAGATGTGATACGCACGGCGGTATCCCTGGGAGGAGATTGCGACACGCTTACCTGTATAGCAGGCGGTATGGCAGAAGCTTATTATGGTATCCCTGCAGATATGGAGGCTAAGACGCGGGAAAGACTTAAGAGCGATATCCTGGTTGTGCTGGATGCGTTTGATGCGGCTAAGGCGCCAAGGGAGAGATAGATTTCAAATGAATATAAGCCAACGGAGGTGACTTGCATATGAAACGTGTTTTTGTGATAGTGCTGGATAGCTGCGGGATAGGCGAAATGCCGGATGCGGCGGCCTTTGGTGATGAGGGCAGCAATACCCTTAAGAGCGCGGCGAAAGCAGAAGGCTTTGCTGTGCCCAATATGGAAAAACTGGGACTTTTTAATATTGACGGCATAGACTGGCGCGAGGGCGTTGACAAGCCGGCGGGCGCATATGCCAGGATGGCAGAAGCGTCTCAGGGAAAGGATACCACCACGGGGCACTGGGAGATGGCAGGGATCATCTCAAAGAATCCCATGCCTACATTCCCGGATGGTTTTCCTGCGGAGGTTATGGATGAATTTGAAAAGCAGACCGGCAGGGGCTGGCTGGTAAATAAGCCTTATTCGGGAACCACGGTGATCAACGAATACGGTGATGAGCATGTTAAGACAGGAAAGCTGATAGTTTATACATCCGCGGATTCAGTATTCCAGATAGCAGCCCATGAGGATATCGTAAGCCGTGAGCAGTTATATGAATACTGCCGCATAGCCAGAAAGATACTTAAGGGCGATTATGCCGTGGGCCGTGTAATAGCCAGACCTTTTATAGGAGAGGGTAACGGAAATTACACGCGTACATCGGGGCGCCATGACTTTTCTCTTGAGCCTACGGGAGTGACCATGCTGGATCAGATAAAAGATGCCGGCATGGATGTTATAGGCGTAGGCAAGATCAAGGATATATTCGCCGGAGTGGGACTGACTGAGTTTGTATATACTCAGAACAATGCTGAAGGCATTGAACGCACGCTGGAGTATATGGATAAGGATTTCTGCGGCCTGTGCTTTACCAATCTGGTAGATACGGATATGATTTACGGCCATCGCCGCGATATACAGGGATACGGAGATGCACTCAGTTATTTCGATAAAAAGCTGGGAGAGATGCTTAACAAAATGCGCAGTGAGGATATGCTGATCATTACCGCCGATCACGGCTGCGATCCCGGTTATACAAAGACCACCGATCATACCAGAGAATATGTTCCTTTTCTGGCCTGTGGCGCAGAGGGCTTTATAAAGCCGGGCAATTACGGTACCAGGAGCAGTTTTGCCGATCTGGGAGCCACCGTATTGAAATATCTGGGCGTGGAACAGAAGATAGCGGGCGGATCCATGGTTTAAAGCTCTGCATACATATATCTGTGTTCTGATACCTTTGCTTGCATCAAGATACTGTATATGGTATCATATTCGGGCGTATATATTGAGGAATTATGAAAAAGTTAGGAGAAGTTTGAGAAGTGGCTACATTAAAAGAAGAGATCGACAGGCGCAGGACCTTTGCGATCATATCCCACCCGGATGCAGGTAAGACAACTCTGACGGAAAAACTGCTGCTGTATGGCGGCGCCATCAATCTGGCGGGATCGGTCAAAGGTAAGGCTACTGCAAGGCATGCGGTATCGGACTGGATGGAGATAGAAAAGGAGCGTGGTATCTCCGTAACATCTTCCGTGCTTCAGTTTGAATACGACGGTTATTGCATAAATATTCTGGATACCCCGGGACATCAGGATTTCTCGGAGGATACTTATCGTACGCTTATGGCGGCCGATTCGGCAGTCATGGTCATAGATGCGTCCAAGGGCGTGGAGCCCCAGACCAGAAAGCTGTTCAAGGTCTGCGCTATGCGCGGGATCCCCATCTTTACTTTTATCAACAAGCTGGATCGTGACGCGCTGGATTCATTTGACCTGATGGATAATGTGGAAAAAGAGCTGGGCATAGAAACCTGCCCGGTAAACTGGCCTATAGGATCGGGAAAGAGTTTTAAGGGCGTATACGACCTGAGAAACAAGGAACTGCTGGCATTTGAGGACACGGAGAAAGGAACAAAGGAGGGCCGTACCCTTGAGATGAAGGATATGGACAGCATTCGTTCCTATGTGGGAGATGAGGCAGCAGATAAACTTGAAGAAGAACTTGAACTTTTATCCGCAGGCGCGGAGTTTGATATCGATCAGGTCAGGGCAGGAAAGCTTACGCCTGTGTTTTTTGGCTCGGCGCTGACCAACTTTGGCGTTGAATACTTCTTAAGATCATATCTGCATATGGCGATGGCTCCCAGCGGGCGTATGTCCGGAGGAAACGTGGTTGAACCTGTGCAGGAATCTTTCTCCGGTTTTGTATTCAAGATACAGGCAAATATGAATAAGGCCCACAGGGACAGGATAGCGTTTATGAGAGTCTGCAGCGGACGCTTTGATGCGCAGGCAAATGTCAAGCATGTGCAGAGCGGCAGGGTCATGCGTCTGCAGCAGCCCCAGCAGATAATGGCAGATGAGAGAAAGATACTGAGCGAGGCTTATGGCGGTGATATCATAGGCGTTTTCGATCCGGGTAATTTCTCTATAGGCGATACACTCTGTGACCCCAAGATGGATGTGTGCTATGAAGGCATACCGACCTTTGCTCCCGAGCATTTTGCAAGGGTGCGTCAGGTCGATACCATGAAGCGCAAGCAGTTTGTTAAAGGGGTGGAGCAGATAGCACAGGAAGGCGCGATACAGATCTTTCAGGAGATAGCTTCCGGTATGGAAGAGATCATAGTGGGAGTCGTGGGCGTGCTTCAGTTTGATGTGCTCAAGTATCGTCTTGAGAATGAATATAATGTTGAGATACGCTTAGAACCCCTTCCGTATGAGCATATACGCTGGATCGTTAATAAGAACGAGATAGATCTGGCTAAGCTGACGGGTACTTCGGATATGAAGAAGCTTCAGGATCTTAAGGGCAATCCGCTGCTTCTGTTTGTCAATGCATGGAGCGTGGGCATGACTGAGGAGCGGAATCCGGATCTTAAGCTCAGCGAATTCGGAAAAGACTGGTAAACAGACTTTTATGAAGAGGAAACTCCTTAAATCCATATCGGTCTTCGGACTTACGCTTTTTCTTCTGGCCGGATGCGGAAAGAAGAATAATATCGATCTGCCCAATGTCGGCATCCTTACAAAGGAAGAGAACGACGGGGAGGTCACTTTTGTCGCGGCTCAAAAGGATAAGGACGGTATAGTTACCCTTACACCTGCGACAGGATACGAAGCACCCGTGATAACAGAGGAAAAGGCGGGCAAGAAACAGCGCGAAAGACTGGATGTGCTTAAGGCAGAGAAGAATGCGGCAGGCATTACGCAAACGGCCATCGAGCGCTGCATGAGGCAGCAGGAAGGCCGGTATATGTATGACATGATGGATGCACGCCTTCATTCGCTTTACGCGGAACTGCTTCTGATAATAAAAGCGCACGCCGAGGATATACTGGTATCGACCACGGATGAAGATGATCTGCAGACCACTTTCATGTGTGTTTTTCAGGATCATCCGGAGCTTTTCTGGATAGAGGGCTATTCTTACAGCCGGTATTCGAACCAGTCGGGCAAGGTTTTCAGTTTTACCTTCAGCGGCAAGTATTCTTATAATTTGGAAGAATGCAAGAAGCTGCAGCAGAGCGTTGATGACTGGGTTGACAAGTGCATATGGGGACTGCCGGCAGGAGCCGATGATTACGAAAAGGTCAAATATGCATACCAGTACATTATATATAATACCGATTATGTTCCGGGAGCCAGGGATAACCAGAATATCATTTCGGTCATGACAAACGGAGAATCGGTCTGCCAGGGCTACGCCAAAGCCCTGCAGTATGTTCTGGGAGAAATGGGCGTTCCCTGTACCATGGTTGTAGGAAAGGTAAAGGGCGGAGAAGGCCATGCCTGGGATCTTGTGAGTATTAACGGCGCCTATTATTATGTTGATCCCACCTGGGGAGATGCGGGATATCTTTCCGCCTCCGGTTTGGATGTGAGCAGTCAGGGAGAGGTCAACTACAATTATCTTAATGTGACCAGTGACGAGATAGCTGTATCGCATGTGCCCGATAATGTTGTGGCCATGCCTCATTGTGTTGCTACGGAAGATAATTATTATGTGCATGAAGGGCGCTTTTTCAGCAGCTACGATTTCGCTGCGCTTAAAAAGCTGTTTGACGAGGCTATGCATTCCGGAGGTCGCTATGTGGCATTTAAATGCGCCGATAACGACAGTTACTGGATGTGTGTTCATATGATACTGGAGGAACAGGAGATCTTCAATCTGCTGCCGGACGGCGTTCGCAGTGTTGATTATACGACCAGTGATGAGCTGAAGGTTTTGTCTTTCTGGTTTTAATTGAAAAACAGAAGGCTTTGTGGTAAGATAGGCGTCAGTGGAAAAAGAGGGGCCGTATATGACCCTTTTGCAGAGGAGAAAAAGATGGAAAATAACAACAATATCTCACTTAAGGTTGAAAACGAGAACATCGGAAGCGTACAGATAGCTGATGATGTGGTTTCGATGATCGCTGCCCTGGCTTCGTCCGAGGTGGAAGGCGTCAGCGCCATGACAGGCAATATTACCAACGAGCTGATGAGCAAAGTGGCTATGAAGAAGCTTACAAAGGGCGTGAGAGTAGCTTTGGTGGATAATTCCGTTACCGTGAATCTTTCCATAGTTCTGGAATATGGATACAATATTCCGGAAACTTGCAAGAAGGTACAGGAAAAGGTTAAGAATTCCGTTGAAAATATGACAGGCCTTACGGTAGAGGATGTTAACATCCGCATAGCTTCCGTAAATATGCCTAAAGGGAAATGATCATGAGCAGGCGTATCAATCGTGAAAGAGTATTCATGTTACTCTTTTCTGCGGACTATTATGATAAAGAAGGTATGAATGAACAGATAGACAGCTTCTTTGCCGATGAGGAAGAGGAGTTTCTGGAGGAAGAACTGCTCCGTATAGAGGAAGAGGGCGGTTCTCCGGATGAGATCGTCATACCCGCATATCTCACGGACGGCCGTGAGCAGATCAGGGAAAAGACCCTGGCTATTGTTGAAAAAATACCGGAGCTGGATAAACTTCTGGATGAAAAGATCCAGGGCTGGAATACCGGACGCATCGGTAAGGCGGAACTGGCGTGTCTGCGCCTGGCTCTTTATGAGATGCGTTATGATAACAGTATCTCCGATGCCGTGGCTATCAATGAAGCGGTAGAATTGGCAAAAAAATACGGCCAGAGCAAATCAGGTGAATTCGTAAACGGAGTCCTCGCCAAATTTGCGTTGGGGTAAATAATGAATAAAAAGATCTATTCCGTGTCGCAGATCACTTCTTATATCTGGGGAATGTTCTCTCAGGATTACTGTCTGCGCGATCTTTCCATTAAGGGAGAAATAGGAGATATTACCTATTGGAAAGACGGCACGATCTATTTCAGTTTAAAAGATGATAAAAGCCTTATACCCTGTGTATGCTTTAAAGATAAGGCAGCAAGGCTTAAGACAAGGTTTGAAAAGGGTAATTCCGTTGTTGCTTCGGGATCGGTGGGCGTATACAAGGAAGCCGGCAAATACCAGTTTTATGCTTCGTCCATAGAGAAAGAAGGGCAGGGGGAACTGTATGCAAGATATCTTAAGCTGAAGGAAGAGCTTGAGGAGATGGGACTGTTTGCGCAGGAATATAAGCAGCAGATCCCGTATATGGCAAAGACGGTGGGCATAGTCACTGCGCCGACCGGGGCAGCAGTGCGCGATATAATAAGAAATGCAAAGATCAGGGATCCCTTTGTACAGCTGGTGCTTTATCCTGCGGTGGTGCAGGGCAGGCAGGCGCCGGAGAGCATTATCAGGGGCATAAAAGCGCTGGAATCTTATGGCGTGGATGTCATGATAGTGGGCAGGGGCGGCGGATCGCTTGAAGATCTGTGGGCCTTTAATGATGAGGGCGTGGCAAGGGCGATATTTGACTGCAGTGTCCCCATTATATCTGCGGTGGGGCATGAGACGGACTTTACCATAGCCGATTTTGTGGCGGATCTGCGGGCGGCTACACCCACTGAGGCGGCAGTGCATGCAGTGAGCGACATACGTTCCGTCCTAGAGCGCATAGACCGGGATGAGCGCAGGCTTAAACATTCCTGCGAGAAATTAAAGCGGCTGTCGCCGCAGATGAGGCTTAATGATAAAAGGCAAAGATCGGCGGCAATAGAAGAGCACTTTCATGCATTGATAGATAGAAAGCTGCAACAGTACAAGCACGCTCTGGCACCGGCAGAGGGACGCCTGGGCGCTCTGATGGATAAAAGGCTGCAAAGGGATAAACACCGCTTTGCGATATTGCTGGAGAGATTTAAGGCGCGTTCGCCCCTTGATCGGCTGGGCGGCGGATATGCATATGTAAGCAATGCTCAGGGAAAGGGAGTTTCATCTGCAGCGGAATTAAAGAAAGGCGAACTGCTTAAGCTGCGTCTTAAGGACGGCATTGCAGATGCGAGGATAGAGGATGTCAGGACCGGCGAAGGAGGCGAAGACGATGGCTGAGAAGAAAAAGGAAAAAGAGAAGCTTTCACTTGAAGAAAATTTTGAACTGCTGGAGGAGAGTCTAAGCAAGCTGGAGGATGACAGCCTTCCGCTTGAAGAGGCTTTTGAACTGTACCAGCAGGGCATGCAGATCCTGAAAAGCTGTAATGAAGAGATAGACAGAGTTGAGAAGAAAGTACTTCAGTTAAGGGATAACGGTGAGACTGATGAATTTGAAGAGTGAACTGGATAAAAGAACCGGACAGGCAGAAGAAGTAATAAAGCGATACCTTCCAAAGGACGCGCTACATCAGCATACCGTCATAGAAGCGATGGAATACAGCGTGACCGTGGGCGGAAAGCGTCTGCGTCCCTTGATGATGAAAGCTTCCTGCGAAATGTGCGGGGGCAGCGGGAGCATAGAGCCTTTTATGGCGGCTATAGAGATGATCCATTCATATTCCCTGGTGCATGACGACCTGCCGGAAATGGATAATGATGAGCTGCGCAGGGGCAAGCCTACCACCCATATCAGATACGGGCAGGCTATGGCGGTACTGGCAGGAGACGGGCTTTTGAATTATGCCTACGAGACCGTTCTTAAGCATGCGGCAGAGGCAGAGGACAAGAATGCCTATATCAAGGCCATGGCGCTGCTGGCGGAAAAGGCCGGGATCTACGGCATGGTGGGCGGACAGTGCCTTGATGTCGAGGCCGAAAAGAAGGAAATGGAACTGAGTGAGGAACAGATCCTCTTTGTGTACGAAAACAAGACTGCGGCTCTTTTGCAGGCTTCGCTGATGTGCGGCGCTTATCTTGCGGGGAATGATGAGGCGGCTGCAGTGTTGGAGCAGGCAGGCTATGACCTGGGGATCGCTTTCCAGCTGCAGGATGACATACTTGATATAGAGAGCACTACGGAGGAGCTGGGCAAGCCGGTCGGTTCTGATGAGCGAAACGGCAAAAAGACTTATGTTTCTTATCTGGGTATCGAAACTGCCAGGAAGGAACAGGAGAGGCTTTCAAAAGAGGCTGTTGAACTGATAAGCAGGATAGAAACGGCAAACGAAGAACAGGAAAATGCAAAAGAGTTTCTGATGGAACTCATTGTCAGTCTTTGCAGCAGGAGAAAATAAAGCTTATGGCCAGGAAAAAGACAGAGGAAGAATACAGATCACCCGAAGAAGTGGATACGCATCTGCTGGATCAGATCTGCAAACCCGGGGACATAAAGGCCTTCGGCAAGGCGGATTATCAGGAGCTGGCTGATGAGATCAGGGCTTTTCTTATAAGGCATATCAGTGAGACCGGCGGGCATCTTGGGTCCAACCTGGGCTGCGTGGAGCTTACGATGGCGCTGCATATAGCCTTTGATCTGCCGGATGACAAGATAATCTGGGATGTGGGACATCAGTCCTATACCCATAAACTGCTGACCGGCAGGCGTGAAGGCTTTGAAAGTCTGCGCCAGTACAAGGGCATGAGCGGCTTCCCCAAACGCAGGGAAAGCGAATGCGATGCATTTGATACCGGGCATTCATCAACTTCAATATCTGCCGGGCTGGGACTGGTGCAGGCCAGGGAGATAAGCGGCCAGAATTATAAAGTTATATCCGTTATAGGCGACGGATCGCTGACGGGCGGCATGGCCTATGAAGCGCTGAATAATGCTTCAAAGCTTAAAAAGAATTTCATAGTGATACTTAATGATAATAATATGTCCATCTCGGAGAATGTGGGCGGGGTATCGAATTATCTTAATGCCATACGTTCTGCGGAAAAGTATCTGGATCTGAAGGAAGGCGTATATAATTCGCTGATGAGATCCGGCAACGAGGGGACGGTGCGGGCCATCAAGAAGGTGAAGTCCACGGTCAAGCGTCTGATGGTGCCGGGGATGATATTTGAAAACATGGGCATTACCTATCTGGGACCGGTAGACGGTCATGATGTGGAAGCCATGGTGCATATGTTTGAATATGCGAGCCGCGTGGAGAATGCTGTGGTGGTACATGTGCGCACCCAGAAGGGCAAAGGTTACATACCCGCCGAAAGACATCCGGCGCGCTTCCATGGCGCGGAGCCTTTTGAGATAGAGAGCGGCATGCCCAAAAAGATCAGAGAAAAAGCCAATTACACTGACGTGTTTTCGACTGTGATGTGCAAGCTGGGCAAGATGGATGAGAAAGTTACGGCTATAACCGCAGCCATGCCGGACGGCACAGGGCTCAAGCGCTTTCACAATCTTTATCCCGATCGTTTCTTTGACGTGGGCATAGCGGAAGAGCATGCGGTGACCTTTGCGGCGGGACTGGCAGCAGGCGGGCTTAAGCCTGTGGTAGCCATTTATTCCTCCTTCCTGCAGAGGGCCTATGACCAGATACTGCATGACGTCTGCATACAGAATCTGCCTGTGGTAATAGCCATAGACAGGGCCGGCCTGGTGGGGAGCGACGGCGAGACGCATCAGGGTATCTTTGACCTGTCTTATCTGGCGACCATCCCGGGCCTGACTATCATGGCACCCAAGAATAAGTGGGAACTGGCGGATATGATGCGCTTTGCGGTAGAGCAGGAACTTCCGATAGCCATACGTTATCCCAGAGGCGAAGCTTATGACGGCCTGGAGGAACACAGACCTGCGATAGAATACGGCAAATGTGAAGTGATATATGATGAGAGCGATATCTGTCTGATAGCTGTGGGCAGCATGGTAAAGACGGCAGTGGAAGTAAGAGAGTCGCTCAAGGCGGAAGGATATTCCTGCAGCCTTATAAACGCGCGTTTCGTTAAGCCGCTGGATGATGCAATGACAGAAATGGCCGACAGGCATAAGCTGGTAGTGACGCTGGAAGAAAATGTCAAAAACGGCGGATTCGGCGAGCGCTTCAGGCTGGCTTATGAGGAATGCGGCGGACATAAGAACAGACCGGAGTTTTTGCATATAGCTCTGCCGGATGCCTACGTGGAGCATGGCAATGTGGAACTGCTGAAGAAAGAGCTGAAGATAGATGCTGCGAGCATAAAGGAAGCCATACTGGAGAAACGCAATGGGTGAAAAGGCGGCAAAAGAAAGGCTTGATGTGCTGCTGGTGAACGCCGGCCTGGTAAGCTCCAGGGAACTGGCCAAACGGCATATCATGGCGGGAGAGGTTTTTGTTAACGGGCAGAGAGAAGATAAGCCCGGCAGTTTTTTTGCCGTGGAGGATATTAAGCTCGAGCTCAGGGCAGATACCCTGAGATACGTGAGCCGCGGAGGGCTCAAGCTGGAAAAAGCGCTTAAGGTTTTTCCTATAGATCTTACCGGCGCGGTCTGCATGGATATAGGCTCATCCACGGGCGGCTTTACCGACTGCATGCTGCAGAACGGAGCAGCAAAGGTTTACGCCATAGATTCCGGCACCAATCAGCTGGCATGGAAGCTCAGATCTGATGAGCGCGTGGTCTGCATGGAAAAGACTAACTTCCGTTATGTTACTGAAAAAGAGGTGTCCGAACCCATAGATTTTGCTTCGGCAGACGTATCCTTCATATCGCTTTCGAAGATACTGCCTGCGGCATACCCGCTGCTTAAGGATGATGCGCGGATGGTGTGCCTTATCAAACCGCAGTTTGAGGCGGGACGTGAAAAGGTAGGAAAGAAGGGCGTGGTACGCGAGCCCAAAGTGCATATAGAAGTAATAGAGGCCGTGACGGCAGCTGCAAAAGCCCTGGGCTTTAGCATACTGGGACTGGACTTTTCGCCGGTAAGGGGGCCTGAAGGAAACATAGAATACCTGCTGTATCTGGCAAAAAATAATGATGCCGATGCGGCTTATGATATCAACAGTGTAGTTGAACAGGCCCACGGAGAACTGTAAGGCGGGGTATCCTGCTTTGCTGCATTTTCGCAGAGGCAGAACAGAGGAAGATCCATGAACAGATTTTGTGTGATCAGTAACAGCATAAAGGATCCCGGACTTAAAGAGGGCAGCGCGGTCTGCACTAAAATCAGGGAGCTTATTCAGGGGGCGGATCCGCAGCTTTTGGATGTATGCGAT
>CADAHD010000140.1:2113-8463 GCA_902787595.1 uncultured Lachnospiraceae bacterium | reverse complement strand
GAAGCCGGCGATGTTTGCGCCTGCTACATAGTTGCCTTCCATGCCGTACTCCTTGGCAGCATCATCGATGTTGTGATAGATACCAACCATGATACCCTTGAGCTTTGCATCTACCTCTTCGAAGCTCCAGGAAAGTCTCTCGGAGTTCTGGCTCATCTCAAGTGCGGAAGTAGCAACACCACCTGCGTTAGCAGCCTTGCCGCCTACAAACCATACGCCGTTAGCCTGCAGGTACTCGGTAGCTTCCAGAGTAGTAGGCATGTTAGCGCCTTCGCAGACAGCCTTTACGCCGTTAGCAACCAGTGCCTTTGCATCATCCAGGTTAAGCTCGTTCTGTGTAGCGCAGGGAAGAGCGATGTCAACCTTGATGTTCCATACGCCGTGATCGTTAGCGTCCTTCTTGTCATGATACTCTGCAGAAGGTCTTGCAGCAGCATATTCGGACAGACGTGCACGCTTAACTTCCTTTACTTCCTTAAGAAGAGCAACATCGATGCCTTCGGGATCATAGATCCAGCCGGTGGAATCGGAAAGGGTAACAACCTTTGCGCCCATCTGCTGAGCCTTCTGAGCTGCATAGGTAGCAACGTTACCTGAACCGGAGATAGCTACCAGCTTGCCTTCCATGCTCTCACCGTGGCACTTCATAAGCTCCTGGGTAAGATAGAGCAGACCGTAACCTGTAGCCTCGGTACGTGCCAGTGAACCGCCGTAGGTAAGACCCTTACCGGTGAGAACGCCTTCGTACAGATCGCGGATCCTCTTGTACTGACCGAACATAAAGCCGATCTCTCTTGCGCCTGTTCCGATATCACCTGCGGGTACATCGGTATCAGCGCCGATATATTTGTAAAGCTCTGTCATAAAGCTCTGGCAGAACTTCATTATCTCGTTATCGCTCTTGCCCTTGGGATCGAAATCGGAACCACCCTTGCCGCCGCCGATAGGCAGTGTGGTAAGGCTGTTCTTGAATACCTGCTCAAAACCAAGGAACTTGATGATCGAAAGGTTTACTGAAGGATGAAGACGGATACCACCCTTGTAAGGTCCTATAGCATTGTTAAACTGTACACGGAAACCTCTGTTTACCTGTACCTGGCCGTTGTCGTCAACCCAGGGTACGCGGAACATGATCTGACGATCGGGCTCGGTGATACGCTCAAGGATAGCAAGCTTTCTGTACTGCTCCTCGTTAGCGTCCACTACGGGGCGGAGTGAGTTGAGTACCTCGGTAACTGCCTGCAAAAACTCGGGCTGATCAGGGTTCTTTGCTTTTACTTTCTCGAGTACTTCATCAACGTAAGACATTTTTATTTTTCCTCCTTTGTGTGCGTGGCTGTTGTCTGTACTAATAAAGCGGCATTTACGAGCGCATTAAAAACGCCATAAATACCGCCTTTGGTATCAGAAACATGCTCTTCCTTAATTTACAAACCTTGATTATCCTAACAGATATACTTTAAAAATGCAAGCACTTTTTTACTTCTTTATCGTAATACTGTTGATCACAGGCTGCTGATCTGCAGGAATGGTGCCGTTGTCGTCAATGGGCTGTGCAGATTCGCAGATCGCATCCACAACCTCTATGCCGCTCACCACCTCGCCGAAAGCCGCATAATAGCCATCCAGTGAGGGCCAATCCTGATGCATGATGAAAAACTGTGAGGATGCGCTGTCAGGATCATTTGCCCTTGCCATGCTTATAGTGCCGCGCTTGTGTAAAAGCGGATTGTCAACACCGTTCGCGGGGAACTCACCTTTTATGGTAGTATCGGATCCGCCGAAGCCTGTTCCCTCCGGATCGCCGCCCTGCATCATAAATCCATACATTATGCGGTGGAAAGTAAGGCCGTCATAAAAGCCGCTCTCTGCCAGATTTACAAAGTTTTCAACTGTAATGGGCGCATAATCCGGATACAGTACCAGCTCTATGGTTCCGTAATCCTTTATGTCGATAGCCGCATTGATCGTTTTCAATTCAGGGGCTTCAGTAGGCGCAGCCTCCTGTGCCTGCTGCTCAGGCGTCCCTTCTGTTGCCGACGTGCTCTTCGTGCTCGTGCAGGCGCTCAGCAGCATAACACAGCCGAGAACCGTTAACAGTAACTTTTTCATAATCATTTTTCCTACATCAAAAAAATATCCTGATCCTCCGCTGCGCCTCAGATGCAATAACTTCCGCGCGCAGCGAAGGATTATATATTACACTATCATGTGGTCCTCAGTCAATCTAAACTGCCTTCCGCATTTGCATACTATAGTAGTTCCCGGCAGTACCATTGAGACTGCTCCGCAGCCCGGACACGCCACACTCATCGCTCCTGCCATGCCTATGGGCGCCGCGGGCGCTGCCCCCGGAACTGCCTCCGCGCCCACGCCAAATCCTCCCGGATTTCCGGTCGGGATTGCTGTTGATGTGTAGCCTGTAAGCGATATTACCTGAGCATAGGGGTCCATGATCTCATCCTGCTCCGGTATTGTTACCATCTCTGCTTTCTTACTGATAACATATACTTCACTGTCGTATTCAGCGATCTCTACCGTTCCGCCCACCTGAAATCCGCTCCATTGCGTCGAGCCGGTTTTGATTACCTCCTGACGCAGTCTTTTCTGTGAATCCTTAAAGCGCACTATAAGCGATATTGCGGGACGGCCGTTGACTCTTATGCTGTAATCAGGCTCATGCGCAACTATCTTTGCCGAATAATGCTCACCTTCTTTCTTCGCCTTCGTGACCTTTAATATTTTCTTAATGCCCGAAACAATAATACCAACGCCAATCAGGGCAAATATGCCGCCTACCAGCATTCCTATCCAGGCATTCTCTACTACCGTCCCCTCAGGTTTGATAAGGCAGATAAGAAAAACTCCAAATCCTACCCCGCCAAATGCCAGGCCGAAAAAGATCTCAAACAAACCGTTCATTTAATTCCCCCTTTTACTATATATAATACCTTAATCAGCTGCTCCGCTTAAGTAATACTTAACACTCTTTACGATACCTATTATGGCGCCTATGATAAGTCCCAGGCCTGCCAGCGTAAATATTCCGGAAACTATGTACAAACCTTCTACGGTAGAACCCTCTGCCAGCATATCCGGGCCCTGGGTGAAAGCAAAAAAGCTGAATGCTACAAAGATGCCTCCGAATACCATCTGGAACACCCTGCCTGCGTTTGCCTGCATTGCCCCAACGATAACAATGAACCTGTGTCCTGCGCCTGTACCGTCATTTCCCGTCTGCAGAAGTATCAGGACCACCAGGCTGCGAATGAACATTAAAAATCCCATAACAATAAATAATACCAGCAATGCCTTCATCCCCTTGGCGAATACCTGCGCAATATCATCCTCGATTTCAGAGAACCTGTCAAAGAACGGGGTAAAGAATAAAACATAGGAACATATTCCCACTGCCATTAATCCCTTAACGAGATCCATTAACGCCCTGGCCTTTCTGACAATAGGATTATTTACGAATTCTTCGATATTGGATTGCTGAATGCCGTTTTGAGCCATATTCTGAAAATCCTGCATTATTCCCTCCTTTTGATAGTGGCACATGATTACAGATATACAATTATATTTTATCATTAAACATGATTATTACAAGTAACAGCTGTTGCATTTCCGCTACCGGGCATTGCAGACAGGCCGGGAATGCTGTATAATAAGCGCGTAAATGCGATGCGCAATAATGTGACGGCTTCTGCAGACCGCAGAAGGGCGTAACGTGTGCCTTGGGAGTATATAATGGACGAGCTGACTTTGCAGATATCCGGAATAAGCGTTAAAGACGGCAAAAAGCAGGCCTGCGTCCGTTTTACCGATAATGAGCGCTATGCGGAAGGCACTATCCCCGACTGTGTCATTATCCGGTCTGAAGGCTTCACAAACGAAGAAAAAGCCCAATTAGAAGATTACCTTAAAGCCAATCTGGGTGAATTAAAAAAAGCGTCAGCGAAGATAAATCCGCTTAACGCTATCATGGGGATATAGCTCAGCTGGGAGAGCGATGCGTTCGCAACGCATAGGTCAGGGGTTCGAATCCCCCTATCTCCACTAACGGATAAATACCGTAGAAAGCGATCAAAAAACACGCCCTATACCGCTTGGATTTAACGATATAAGGCGTTCTGATATGTTATATTCCGCGTTTTCCCTCAGAATCCCAGATTTTCACCAACAAGTATCACATGTATCCTGTCTTTATGTCTTGAGAATCTTGTGATCAGGAACTGACAGCAGATGGTGTCGGGTGATTTGCAGTTCATGCACGAACCTGTCTTTGCACACGGCGTCTGCAAGCCGAAACGCTGTGCATTTATGGGTGCAGCCACGTTTCTCGCACGCTTCATCGCGCCGTCAACATCATCACAGATCTTGTTCATTCCCACGATACAGATCACCTTCTTAGGCCCCTGCGCTATCATGGAAACACGGTTCGAATTACCGTCTATATTTACCATAACGCCATCCTCAGTCATGGCATTTGCGCTTGTCAGGAAGAAATCCGCATCATAGCCCTTTAACATGACAGCGCGCTTTTCTTCCGGAGTCTTTGCCGCGTCACGGTCCATAAAGTCGTAGTTTCCGTTTTTGAGTGCTTCAACCAGCCCTATCTCATGTGCGCTCATCGCTCCGCCCATAGTGACCGAAGCCCCTTCCGGGATCAGCTCAAGCGCTTTCTTTAAAGCCTCTCCGGCTGTCGGTACATAATACCCGCTCATATTGCGGGATTCCAGCCCCTTTATCACCTTCTGCGCCAGAAGTTCATTTCTTTTTACGATATTTTCATTCATACGTTTTCTCCCTTCTCTGCTCTGTTATACCTGCAAAATACGCGGCCTTATATCCTGATAAATTATACCCTAACAGATCCGTGTATTCAATAAACTATGCCCCTGCTTTAAACACGTCCTCATCTTCCTGTATTCCTCATTCTAAAACCTTTTATCAGATCGTGATATTTGATATAATCTTTTTAATTCATTCCTTATATAACAAGGGAGCAATATATGAACCTGTTTCAGATAACGGATATAAAGATGATATGGTCGTTGGTCCTGTCTGTTCTTTGGCTTATTTCAGGAATGCTGCTGTATGCTTTTATCGGTGTAAAACACGGTCCCGACGGCGGGCTTGATAAGCTCGCAGATGCCTTTGTCTATGTTTTTATATGGCGTCTTCTCATTTATGGTCCGCCTGTCCTTATTACCTCTGTTGCTTTTGCCCTTTGGCTTATTCAGAATCACATAAAAGCGGTCCCCATCGCGGTCATTATCATCATCGCCCTGATACTTGGCAGGATCCTGTATATAAAATTTTTCAGAAAGATCATATATACTCCGGAAAAAGTTGCCACCGGGATCAGCTCTTTCGAAAAATGGCGCAGCCATAACGCCGGAGAGAGCTCCGTTGAATATACCGAACACGATATAATATGTAATTACATCCAATACGTCATCTCCGAAACGATGAACGAATACCGCTCAATGCATTCCGAAAATGATGTCGGCTTAAAGACAGCTTTTATCGATGCCGCATTAAAAGCCCACTGTCCGGAGCTTTCACAGGTTGAAGGCTGGGAATACTTTCCCGATATAAAAAAACTCATCCCGCCACGCAGTGACGGTGATGAGCGTTTTTTACTCAGTAATTCCGATTTCCGCCATATCGCCGGTCACTATCACAGGACTATGAACCGCGATCATTGGTATGACCGTTATCAGTTTAAAGACTCTGTAATAGCCGAATGGTTTTCATGGCTGCCCATGCTCGCCATATTCTACAATGACGGTACCATGGATATGGTGATCGCGACATAAGCTCCGGCTGTGTGTCTTAATGCCGCCCCGGCAGCTTTATTCATCATCCTCCGGGAACCATTTCCTCATGAATTCCTGATAATCATAAAAATTCCAGTTTTCCACCATGTCTCTTGACAGTCTTATTTCTACGCAGGTATCATCATATGCTAAAAACATAAGGGAAAAAACCCCGTCTTCCCCAAATTTGCCTGCCTCGGAATCCCACGTTCCTTCCATTATCAGATATACGGGTGAAAAATCGTAAGCATACTGCAGATCGACCATGATCTCGGCATAGTTGTTTTCATCCACAGTGGTATAGTAAGTAAATCCGCCCTGTACGCTCTGGGTTCCGTTTTCCAGGATATCTTTCCAATAACTGTATCCCAGATCCACTACTATCTTTACTGCGTTTTCATCTTTATCTATAAACAGCATATCTTCGGTCGGTGCGGGATCTCCAAAGTAAGTAAAGCCTTCTGCCGGCTTAACATATGCTATTGTATAATCCAAATCCGCATCATACAAAGGCATCAAAGCCGG
>CADAHD010000140.1:0-2068 GCA_902787595.1 uncultured Lachnospiraceae bacterium | reverse complement strand
GCGCATTAACATCTTCGATATCATCTTCGATATCATCTTCGCTTTCATCGATATCTTCTTCTATCTTTCCGCGGCGCGACTCCTCCGCTGTATCCGATCCGCATGCGCATAAAGCAGCCGCGCATAATAAGCCTCCTCCGATAACAGCCAAAAATCTCTTTTTCATCATTTCCTCCTCATAGTCGTTTATCTCCCGCCCCAAACCATGACAGGTTCCATAACAGGGGCTGCAGATCCTTAAAAAGCCTTATATACAGCAAACGACAAAACTCTTTTCGTTTTGGCGCTTACTATAATATCAGATAAAGCCTGTTTTGCATACCGCTCTCTATTCACCGCCCTCAGTCCGTAATAAAACGTTAAAAAAAATACTTTTACGACGGCGCCGCCATAAAAAAGCGCTGTATAAACGTATATACCATATATGACTGATTTTAAGCTGCGGTTACGGAAACAGAGCAGCATGAAAAAGAAAGGGTGTTAAGTATGAAAAAAGCAGTGATCGTTTTAAGTGCACTTACAGCGCTGGTGATGAGCGCCTGCGCCGGAAAAAACGATACCGGCAATGAAAGCGCCGGGAGGAGCAGAATAGAAACTTCACAGGATGATGATCAGAATACGCCTGATGATGATACTGTCCTGACGGAATATGACGGAGCAGATGAAAACGCCGAGAGCTCTGTCTATGATATTGAACGGATATACCAGGACGATCTGTTTAAGAAGATAATAGAAGGAGATGAAACGCCTGTACTCGTCGGATACGGACTGGGCGGAGAAGGGGGATATGTAACTGCAGTATCGGATGAAGCGGAAGTCATAAACGGCTTTATCGAAGCCTTCAGGGAAGTAACAATCAAAAGCACCGATCATAACCCGGAGTCAAATATGTATGTAGCAGACGGCGGGGAAGATATAATATTTGGTATGGAGGATGGCAGGCAGTTTAATATAGCGATGGACGGGCGCATATGGATACATACAGATGATGTGGTATTTGAACTGGACAATATCGGCAGACTTTCCGAAATGTGCGTGATGATGCAGGAGATCGCATATATGAATCAGGCCGGCGGGAATGTACCTGATGATTATATTGCCGTTCTCCGCGGCGGAGTTGGGGAAAAAACTTCAGAAACCTATGTATATGAAACCGATAAAGGCTATAAATATATCAATGTCACATCCACCACGGTCTCCTGGGGATCACCGCAGTGGAATCATGAAGTAAAAAAGACAGGCACGGTATCAAGCAAGGAAGAGGTTGTTGAAATTGCAAAAAAACACGGCGCAGACAGCTGCGTAACTTATCCGGGAAGTTTTGATCCGTATCCCATAGAGGACTTTAGCAGGAAATAATTTTCTTCCTTTCCGTTCTGTCCAGTATATCGCGGTAACCCGGCAGATACTGCACAGCGATAACATTTTCCGGGTGCGCCAGCGTCAGATACAATACCGTAACAAAGATCCACTCCAGCGGTTTCATCAGAATGTACACAACATCGCAGGCGGTTTTCGTGCGGATACATCTTGCAATTGGGAAACCGTATTTATCATAGAAGCCACGGATCACCCGATGCAGGCGGGGAGTCTTCCATTCCAAGACCAGTTCAAACGCATTGGCGATCTCCAGCTGCCGGTTGACTACCACCCGGTGTCCGTGGCGTTCACCCATACGCAGCGGCTTTACGACTTTCTCATGGCCGCCGGCTGCCACCGTACAAAGATAATGCTCGTCAACCATTACATTTGGCGGCGGCATCATCTGCGAAAGGTTCCAGTCTGCCGTCTCCGTCCATGTTGCGATCAAAGCATCCGGGCGCTGTCCAAGCAGAACAGAAACCCCAAGGACTATCCCCAAAAGCGGCAGCATCAGAAGCAGCGCCACTAACGGCCAGTTCTGTGCCTTTCCCAGAAAACCCTTGTGCCGGACTTCCCCGGCGTTCTCAATCCCGCCATCCGTCAGCTGTTTGGCGCTTATATCATTCCATTCGATGATCTTTTCCCGGATCAGGGAGCACATCATAATGATCAGATTTATCGGAAGCACCATAAGCGGAAACGTAAA
>CADAHD010000139.1 GCA_902787595.1 uncultured Lachnospiraceae bacterium | reverse complement strand
CACTTCCATCAGCATTTTCTTTTTCTATCTTGCATACATTATCGTCAACATACTCCGTCTCCGGTGGTATCACAAGATTTTCAATATATTTCACTTTTAGATCAATAGTATAAAAATCAACCTTTTTCAGACATCGGGGCAGCCGCAGCGTCCGTAATTTTCCTTTATAAGACTCCTTAAACAAAACCTGCGCCGCTATATACTCACATTCAGGCAATTTCAGATCATCGATATCATCCGCCACCCATTTTATGCAGATTACATCTCTTTTGATACCTCTTCTATAGTGTCTTTTGACGTCTATTTTGTTTTCCAAAAAGCTGTCCTTATCAAACTCCACCTTCCCATGATACAGATCATTAAGAATTTTCAGCTGATGATCAATATCCAATCCCAGCATTTCCGCCTTGATCCGGAAAGTCTCCCCTCCTTTTAACATGAAAGTCCCCATTTCTATTCCTCCCTTCGTTTTTTGTTGTCCTGATTATACAACCGGAGCATGTGCAAAAATGCACATGCTCGTTTTTGTACCGCTTTCCCTTATAAAACCTACACCTTTACCGCCGTTTTCCGTAACGGGCTCACAACAAAGCCGATATGCCTTACGCCGCCGGAACGCTTCTGTTCGTCCATGGTGCGGATCGCAGCTTTAAGATCAGCGGACAGTACCAGGTCTGCCGCGCACGCAGCCTTACCGGAAGGTTTACGCTGCTCTGTATCGTGACGGATAGCTACTGCTTTGATCACCGCATCCACCAGGCGCCTAGCTTCTCTGGCGTTACCAAAGCTGCCGCTTTCCTGATGCTTAAGTTCCATCAGATAAGACGCCGCCCTGGCAGGGAGTCCCTTCACAGGCCGATAGCCCTTGTTCTTAAGCATATAAGCAAAGATAGTGCCCAGCTCCTTCTCCGTATAGTCCTCAAAGCGCACTGTTGCCGAAATACGCGAAGGCAGACCTGCATCCAGCGCCAGTACCTCCTTCGCCTCTCCGGGATACATAGCAAAGATCACCGTCACATCACGGCAGTTCTCCATGCAGCGTACAAATTCCTTCACCGCTTCATCAACGTATCCGCCGGACTCACGATGCAGCAGAAATCCTGCCTCATCCACAAAGAGCACGCCGCCGGCTGCCTCCTTAAAGAGTTTGGTTATCTTAGGCGCAGTATGACCTACATACTCACCGATGATATCCTTTCTGGCCGCGCTGATAAAGGTTCCGTTTGTGATCCCTTCTGCCGCCAGTATATCAGAAAGCAGCTTTGCGCCGACAGTCTTGCCACCGCCGGGATTACCCTCAAAGACCAGATGCCTGCATTCCAGCGCTGCAAGAGGATTCCTGCGCATCTCGTTACGCACGGCAATATACTCCCGCACTGCATTCTTAAGATTCTTAAGCCCTGTCATTCCCTTTAAGGTATCCAGCGCATTCTCTGCTTCCGTCTTTATCAGATCATTGAAATGCTCTGCGAGAAATACCTTCTCCCCGGGCTGCATACGCTGCCTGCCCAGGGTCAGGGCAGCACTGATCCTCTCTTCGCTGATGTGATTTCCACACTTGCGCAGCACCGTACCCAGCACCGTTTCCTGAAGCTCCGCGCTTGCAAAGGGCACCTCACCCCATTCGATCATCTCTGCAGCAACCTTGCGGTAATACTCCGGCGTCACATCCGGCAGACGTACCACATTTATCCAGAAGTTCCTCCGTAATACCCACGAATACATTCTCTCCCTGCACACCGGCAATGGCATGACACTGATCCCCCAGACTGCCTGCCTCCAGCCCACGGAAGAGAAATCCGCTGCAGCGGAAATCCTGCGTCCCTTCACAGATCACGTTGGTCTTTAAGATATACGGATTGCCCGCTACGCGCTCATCCGACAGATCCCGCCCCAGTTCGATCTCGAAGATATCACTGTATGTGTCGCTTCCCGGCTCATCTTCATACTCAAAGCCGTAATCTTCCTCATCATAAGAAAGCAGATCAAAACCATCCGCAATGATGAGCGCCGATTTGCGTATGCGGTTGATATCGTTACTCACCAGCACCAGCTTGAAGTTGTGGATATCCTCATCCTCAGCCTCTTCATTCATTTCCTGATGTCTCTTAATACAATCTTCCAGCGGTGCCGAATAGTCCCTGAAGCCTTCGCCGAAAACCGCATTCTTAAGGATGATGCGCTCCGCGCTGTAGCCGCCAAACGCCCTGCGTTCAAGCTTCACATAAGGGATACGCTTGTAATAATAATTGAAATATCTGTCAAACATAATGAATCCTCCTTTAGCCGGTCATACCGTACATCTGCTTTGCTATCTGCAGATACTGCACGCTCTTTACCTTGAAGACCACGTTGCAGAGCTCCGTATTCTCTGTGACGCGGAAGAAAAACTTTTCTTTAAGCGACTGTGCGTCATTAAGCCTGTCAAGGAAATCGAATACCCTTCCGATCTTCACAGCCAGCTTGTCTGTGGCCTCGTAGGCCACGTTGCGAAGGAGCCCTTTTTCAAGGATATCCAGGGCGCTCTCGCCAAAGCTCCTGTCGTTTTTATTAAAGCTCTCCACCAGAGCCGGATCCTCATCCCCATCCAGGATCTTGAGGAGCTCTGCCTCAGTGAAAGAATTGTGGTGCAGCCAGTAGTAGTTCCAGAAATCATCGGCGATCTGCACCGACTTGATAAACTGAAGCACCGTCATGCGGTTCAGCTCCAGGCCTTCCGCGGTGTATGCATCAATGGTCCTGGCCAGATTCTCCCAGCCTCTGGCAGTTACCGTTTCCGGGTGTTCCCTGCTGCTCGTCACTTTGTAGATGTTCTGCGGATTCAGCTTAAGGTAATCCAGTACCAGATAGTTAAACGCCTTTGTTTCTGCGTATGCAAAGAAGTCCTCTGCCTCCGGGAGCAGATCCAGCCTGCGCACACGGTCCAGGATAGCCGGCGTAAAGCGCTTTGCCGCCGCATTATACTCCACCGGGTTGCCGCACAGCACCAGGCTCCAGCCCTCCGGCAGATGATAAAGACCGATATTCCGCGTCTGCAGAAATGCCAGCATCACGGGCATGATGGTATCAGAGGCACAGTTGAATTCGTCCAGTAAAAGAATCCCTTCCTTCTGCCCCGCTTCGCACTCACGTACCACCGCTGCGATCACTTCAGACATCGTATACTCAGTGTACTTCCCGCCATCTTCCAGATCCTCGATCACCGGCAGACCGATGATGGAATTCCTGGTGTGATGCGTAACGGAAAAGCTGACAAAGCCTATCCCCAGCTCTTCGCTTATCTGACGCACCAGCTCTGTCTTGCCGATGCCGGGAGGTCCCTCCAGATAAAAAGGCAGACGGTTCACGGGATCGTAATAATACTTTCCCTCCGCGTCCTTTGCATAGTACGCCCGTATCGCCGTCATGATCTCCTTCTTGGCCTCACTCACGTTGTAGCTTGTCTTTCCGCTGTTCTTTGCGATCATTCTGTCTACCTCCTATCTTTTAATAAAATCCGCTGTATAGGTATCCATTTCTCCGTTGTCCAGCAGATACAGCAGCGGGATCAGCTCATAAAGCCCCCTAGCACGGATCTCCTTTAAGCAGCTCCTGATATCCGCCGTATTGATCAGCTCCTTATATAAGAGCATGCTGAAAAACTTCAGCTCCTCACCGGCGTTTTCCCTGCGGTCTGCACAGCGGTCCAGCGCAGCCCCTATCAGATCTGCTTTTCGCGCCTTATCTGTGACGGTAAAGCAGTCCACATATTTAAGCAGACGTTCGTCAAATACGCCGTCACCGTTGTTTGCAAAGAAGTCCTTAAACCACTTAAGCACACGGCGGTCTCCCAGATCTGCCTGCAGAGTTGTCCCGTTCCCCTGCTTATGCCATGTTTCAAAATAATTCACAGCATCCGACGGTGCCACTCTTGTCACCAGATAGTTCCAGAAATCCATATTATCTCTTATCATCTTCCTGTCTCCTTCTTTAAAATCAGACTGTTCACCCAGCCGGGTCTCATCTGCTCCGAGTATTCATATTCCTGCTTTGTGGGAAAGACAAAGTATACCGGATATTCAGGCGGGGTATCCGGATAATCTCCTATCCCGTCAGAGAAATAGATCAGAAGATCTATCTTCTCTCCTTCTTTTTCATACTCTTCCGCCCTTTCAAATACCGGGCAGAAATCCGTCCCGCCAAACCCGCAGAAACTGTGTCCCGGATTCCCGGTGGTTTCCAGCTCATCCACGTCCCCGTATTCCTTTTCGTAATCGATCTCTGCATCACACTCCAGATAATGCAGTTTCCCGATGCTGCCACGCTGCCCGATCTCCCTGAAGATCTGGACTGTCTCTGTCCAGAATTCCTTAAGGAACTCCCCGCAGGATCCGCTGGTGTCGATCGCGATCACGACAGAACCCAGTGCATACGTACATCTGTATTCCAAAGGCTCGATCAGCGGCACGTTTCCATAGAGCGACAATCCGTATTCATATACAACCGGATCGATCTCATCTTCCTCCGCACTCATCTCCACTACTTTCGATACTTCATCTATCAGATCCGTATAACAGAGCAGCCCCTCAGCTTCCGCGACCACCTCTTCTCCTTCGGCATTCCCCCTGCCATGACTGAATCCCCCTGATGCCGACCGCCGTATCGCTCTGGCCAGCGCATTTTCCAGTTCTTTCGGCAGGCTCCCTGCAGCCAGCCCCGTCATGGCTCCCGTGATGTCCATCCAGCCCTCAACGTCCTGTGCGTCCAGCGGGCGTATCTCCACCTCCAGCCGCGGCAATGCCCAGGTACTGTGATCATCCAGATCTCCCGGAGCAAGCCTTCGTACCATGTTGCTCATCTGTCTGACACTACGCTGAAGCGCCGGATCCTTTCCGGCATTGTAATAGAGTGAAAACCCTGTCTGTTCCTTAAACAGGCTCCGCACGTCGGGATAGCCCTGCCGCATAAGGATCTCAAAGTTCTCATAGTTGATGCCGGATTCGTTGAAAAGCCTGACTACCTGCAGATCCATCACATCCCAGGCAAGCTTCCTGTTATCATAATCCGAGCCTCTGGCAAAATGCCCCAGCAGCCCGTGAAAAATGATGTGCAGGATACGGAACTCCAGACACTCATCAGACACCCCGCGGTCCAGCTCCTCTGCGTGATAAAAGATTTTCCTCCCATCCGTGGCAATGCTTCCCAGCTTTTCCTCCACTGCCACCGGCTGCAGATAATTCACTGCATCGATCAGGCAGCTGTACTCACGCTTGATATGCGCCAGCGCCCGGTTCATGCGTTCTCCCGCCAGTGCCACCGCCCTATACTTTTTCTTTACCGGAGTTAATTCCCTGCGGTATTTCCTTTCACCCATCCTCTCCTCCTTTCAACTCACATATCCAACTCTGCATCTTTAAGCCCATTCCCCGTGCGCTTTCAGAAGCAGAGCCGGTATCAGAAAACTCTTTTTCTTCTCCTCCAGATGCTTAAGCGCTGTCTCCACATCACGGGCGCGGATAAAATCCTTTTTAAGAGCCATCAGCGCCAGCTCCTCCCCGCCTTCATCCAGGAGGTAATCCAGATCAAAGCGGTACTTACCGGAGTCGCCTTCATAATCCACCTGGTCGGCGCCCCTGATCATTATTTTCAGGAAATTCCCTGCGATGGTTCCGTCAGCCTTCATACTTGCATAGCAGCCAAAAGGGATATGATCCACCTCTTCATATTTAAGATCGTCCAGATCTGCATGCCCTATCCTGAACGTAAGCTTTTCTCCGGTCACATAAGCCCAGTTTTTCGATAACTGCGGGTAGGCGGCAATCGTCATTCCGATGATCCTCCTTTCGTTCAGATCACCCTCAGCGAACATCCCTGTCTCGTGCCACACTTTTTCAGCGTCTGCGATCCCGGGCACGTACATCTTACGGATCAGCCTTAAGTTTTCCCGGCGGTTTTCGTCATCAGCAATAAAGCTGCTTTTTACAAACAGCTCGGCAAATACCCCGGCATCCACAAACTTCCGGAAAAAAGCTTCATCCGTTTTGCGGATAAAGTCCAGCAGCTTCACATATATAGTCAGCGCATTTGTCTTTACCGGTTCAGCGCAGAAAGCATTCCCCGTGAGCGGATTGACAGTTCCTGGCGCCTCATGGGGCACGATCCCGTGGTTGCAGCGAAACCATCCGCTCTCTGCTTCGCCATAGTATTTTTTCAGGAAACGGTAAGCAAACTGCTGGCTGATATGCTTGCCGCTCCTGCACAGATCCGCCAGCACGAATCCGTACAGGCACTTATTCTCCTGCTTCCCAACCAGCCGTATACTTTCGGCGCCCGCCTGATCCGTATTTGAGAAAGGATCGTGATCTGAGCAAAAGTCAATACCATAAGTAACCACCGGTCCCATTTTATCCGGCGCTCCGTATTCCTCAGAATTAAAGAGCTGCACGGCCACCTTGTACTCTCCGCGGTAGATGGCAAAAAGCAGTACCGGCATACTCTTTATGATCAGCCCCGGCTGGTTAATGGCGAAACTCGAATATCCGAAACCCGGATAAGAAAATCTTACTTTTCCGTCCGGAAACTCAGCTTTCAGCCCCGCCATATCACAGATCAGCTCTGCCATCGCATCTTCCGAATATTTATTCCAGTCACGCAGGATCTTTCTGATCATCTCCTTATCTATATCCGGCAAGTTTTCAAATGCCTTTGCCTGATCTCCGGGTTCAATGCTTCCTTTACTGCTGAATATCCCCATTTATCCGTCCTCCTTATCCGGGATGATTAAACCACAAACCCTTGTGCAAAATTGCACATTCGCCTTGTTCCTTCTTTCCTGCTGACGGTATTTATGCTAAACTAAAGGCGTGTGCAAAAATGCACAAGCAATTACGGAGGTTATCAAAATGGCTGCTGCATCAAAATCTACCGGAAGCATCAAACAATTCAATGTACTGTACCTGATACTCACATTAAAGAATCACAGCGATAAAAAACATCCGATCACAGAAAAAGAGATCCTGGATCACCTGAATAAGGATTATTCAAGTCAATACGGAGTGAGCATGGACCGCTCCACTCTGACACGTATGCTGAATGCTCTGGAAGGCATAGGGCTCGGTGTTTTTCGTGATGAAAAGATCACGGAAACCACCCGCCATAAAGATCTAAATTTAAGCAACGGTCTGAGTTTTTATCTGAGGCATGTAGAAATCGCAGGAGCCCCGGATATGTATTATTACGAATCCGTTTTACTTGAAAGCGAATTAATGACTCTTTATGACGCGATTGAAACTTACAATTATTTCTGCGTGGATGACATTAGGAATATCTCTTACAAGCTGTCTTCCCTGCGCCCCTTATCAAAAGAACTGCTCCGTTATACCCCTTCCCCAGCCGATGCTCTGCTTAAGGAAGACAACGAAGTCCTGCAGAATATCGACGCCCTGGCAAATATCATCAGGAACAAGCAGCTGGCTACGATAAAATACGGTTTTTATAATGACAAGCTGATCTTAGAGCAAAAAGAAGGTTATCCTAAGATAATGCGTCCGCTGCGCCTGATCTGGAGCAACGGATATTACTACTGCATTATGGGTATCAAAAAATATAAGAATACGGTAAACCTGCGTGTTGACCGTATTCTCCAAATCGAACCTGTCGAAGATACCGATCCTGAAGAACTGAAAAAGTACTCCTCAGATGAGCACGAGTCAAAATCAGACTACCGCGCAAAGAATCCCGTCATGTATTCCGGCAGCCTGTCAAATTACCGTATCCTTGTTAATGCATCAGCCAACAACATGATGAACACTATCGTTGATACCTTTGGAAAAGGCGATGCCGCTACAATTTCAAAACTAAAAAAAACAGTGCCCGTTAAAACGGACACTGCAAAAAAATATCATCTGAAAAATAATGGCGCAGGCTGGGTAGAGCTCGGTATCAAATGCAGTGAACCCGGCATGGAACTTTTCGCCACGGAATACTGCAGGGATGTTATCATCGTCTCTCCGGACAAATCAGCACAGCGGGTAAAGGATGCTCTGAAGGAAGGGCTGAA
>CADAHD010000138.1 GCA_902787595.1 uncultured Lachnospiraceae bacterium | reverse complement strand
GATGAAGGCTGTTGTAGATCACGGTACGGCTACTCGCATAAAGGATCTGCCCTTTGAAGTGGCAGGCAAGACCGGATCTGCCGAATTCTCAAATAATAAGCAGCAGTCGCATGCATGGTTTACCGGCTTTGCGCCGGCCGATGATCCTGAGATCGTAGTGACTGTGATACTTGAAAATGCCGGCAGCGGCGGTGAGATGGCCGCGCCCATAGCCGGAAAGCTTTTCTCAAGATACTTTACGGATCATGCAGGCGACTGAGGCGCCGGCATGGTCCCTTTTTTAATGAACAGGGCCGCTGTAAGGAATATGTTTTCTATAAGTTAAGCGGCTCGATTAAAAATGTCCGGTAATATATTCACAAATATAAAAAAATATGGATATTTCCAATTAATTATGGTAAACTAAATGCAAATATTATACATAAAGGGGGTTATGTATGCAGGATTATAAAAAGATCGATTACGCAAAGAACAAAGATGTGGTATTACGTTATGTGCCCGGGCACTTTATCACGCCCAACAGCCACGTAAATTATTACATGGATCTGAGCGACATGAAGGCCAGACAGCGTGAGGCAAGGGCTACAGGCGAAGAGCTGGCGGAGCTTTATCTTGCTTCTGATATCATCGACACCATACTCTGCTTAAACGGCATGGAAGTGGTAGGCAGTTATCTTGCCAATAAACTTACCAAAGCGGGGATCCTTTCTGCCAATGCTCATAAGACCATGTACATTACCAGCCCCGAATACAATACAAGCGGCCAGATGATGTTCCGCGAGAATATCGTTCACATGGTAAAGGGCAAGAAGGTTCTGGTGCTGATAGATGCGGCTACCACCGGCGGCACTTTAAAGAGCGCGCTTGGAACGCTTCAGTTTTATAAGGGAAGCGTAGTGGGTATAGCAGCTATCTATTCTGTAGCACCGGCAATTGACGGCATCGAGATACGTTCGCTTTATTCACTCAGCGATCTGCCTGATTACGCAAGCTTCAGCGCGGAGGATTGCCCTATGTGCAAGGCAGGCACGGCGGTAGACGCTATATGTAACGGTTTCGGATATTCCACAATATAAAATCGCCTTAAAATACAATTTTAGCTTGCTTTAAGCCGCACTTTTTGGTAAAATATCAGAAAGTGCGGTTCTTTTTATCTATGTGATTTGGTAAAAATTCACAAAAAGTGACCGCCAAAATTATAAAATCGGAGGTTACGCTTTATGAACGTCTACACAACAGACAAGATCAGGAACGTGGTACTTTTAGGGCACAGCGGGGCCGGAAAGACTGCTCTGGCTGAATCGATGGCATATCTTGCAGGGCTTACTTCCCGTATGGGAAAGGCCGAAGATAAGAATACCATTTCCGATTACGGCAAGGAGGAGCAGAAGCGTCTTATTTCTATCTCCACATCCGTGATCCCCATGGAATGGGAAGGTGCAAAGATCAATATCCTTGATGCACCCGGCATGTTTGACTTTGTAGGCGAAGCTGAAGAGGCTGCTGCTGCCGCAGATGCAGCCATCATAGTAGTATCCGGCAAGGCCGGAGTGGAAGTAGGTACGGAGCGCGCCTGGGATCTGTGCGAAAAGAACAAGCTGCCCAGAATGTTCTATGTTACCGATATGGATGTTGATAATGCATCCTTTAAGAATGTTGTTGATTCCCTTACCGAAAAATACGGCAAGCAGATAGCTCCCCTTCATTTCCCTATCCGTGAAAATGAAAAATTCGTGGGCTATGTAAATGTTATCAGCCAGAAAGCCCAGAAGTGGCAGGGCAAGGAAGTGGTTGATATGGAAATGCCCGATTACAGCAAGGATTATCTGGCAACCTATCATGATTCACTTATGGAAGCTGTTGCAGAGACCAGTGAAGATATGATGGACCGTTATTTTAACGGCGAGACTTTCTCCGAAGACGAGATACGTGCAGCTCTTCGTAAATCCGTTAATACCTGCGATATCTTCCCCATTTCCATGGGATCAAATATTCTCTGCCAGGGTACTTATGCGCTGATGGATGATATTGTTAAGCTCATGCCTTCGCCTCTTGATAAGAAGGTAGCCGGCATCTCACTTAAGAATAATGAGATATTCCAGGCTGATTACGATTTCTCCAAGCCTAAGAGCGCATATATCTGGAAGACCATCGTGGATCCGTTTATCGGCAAGTATTCACTGATCAAGGTTATGAGCGGCGTATTTAAGCCTGACGATATGATCTATAACAAGGATAAGGATATTGAAGAAAAGGTTTCCAAACTTTATATTCTTACCGGCGGAAAGGCTTCTGAAGTTAAGGAGCTTCACGCGGGTGATATCGGCGCACTGGCAAAGCTTACCGCAGCGCGCACCGGAAACACCCTTTCCACAAAGGCTAATACCATTGAATACGGCAAGACCGAACTCAGCAAGCCTTATACTTATATGAGATACAAGGCCGTTAATAAGGGCGATATCGATAAGCTCTCCCAGGCTCTGCAGAAGATGGGCCATGAGGATCTTACTCTCAAAGTGGTTAATGACGGTGAAAACCGCCAGAGCCTGCTTTACGGCATGGGAGATCAGCATCTGGATGTTATCGCATCCCGTCTTAAGGACGAATACAAGGTTGAGATAGAACTGGTTAAGCCTAAGATCGCTTATAAGGAGACTATCAAGAAGAAATCCGATGTGGAATATAAGTATAAAAAACAGTCCGGCGGACACGGCCAGTACGGTCATGTCAAGATGCGTTTCGAGCCCAGCGGAGATCTGGAGACTCCTTATGTATTCGAGCAGGAAGTTGTGGGCGGCGCTGTTCCCAAGAACTACTTCCCGGCTGTTGAAAAAGGTATGCAGGAATCCGTTATCAAGGGACCTCTTGCGGCATATCCCGTTGTGGGCGTTAAGGCTATCCTTTATGATGGTTCCTATCACCCTGTAGACTCATCGGAAATGGCATTTAAGACTGCGGCTATCCAGGCTTTCAAGAAAGGATTTATGGAAGCAGGCCCTGTTCTTCTTGAGCCTATCGCAAGCCTTAAGGTTACCGTGCCCGATAACTTCACCGGCGATATCATGGGCGATCTTAACAAACGCCGCGGCCGTGTGCTGGGTATGAATCCTATTGGCGCCGGCAAGACTGTAGTTGAAGCAGAGATACCTATGTCCTGCCTGTTTGGCTATAATACAGACCTCCGCTCCATGACCGGCGGACGCGGCGATTACAGTTATGAATTTGTACGTTACGAGCAGGCTCCTTCGGATGTACAGGAGAAGGAAGTAGCAGCAAGAGCAGAAGCCGTAGCGGAAAACAACAAGGAAGAATAAGTATTGAATTGAATGCACCTGTATTCACAAAAGATCAGTTATGTGAACTGATGCGGGCCACAGGACCGCTATATGATATAGTGCGTCTTGTGGATCCGGGTGAATGCAGGGTCCTGTATATTGGGGGTAAGGATACAGCGGATGGCAGTGCCCATGAAAATGGGCATGCTGACCGCTGTTTTTCCGTTTGGGGAAGAGATGAGCGCTGCTACAGCTGCTCGAGTTATCAGGCGGCTATTTCAGGAAGGATACAGGAAAAAACAGAGAGTCTTGACGGCAAGGCTTACCGCATAGTATCCATACCTGTTTTGATGGCTGTAGCGGGACAGTCTCCCAGGACCTGCTGCATAGAATTTGTCAAGATACTTGATAATGATATGCCGGCACCGCCTGTCCGCGCAGAGCTCAGAGATGAATTTGATGCTTATGAGAGCAGGACTGCAGGCAGGGATGCGGCACTGCAGATATTGGAAGCTGCCGGCAGGCGCAGCGATACCGGAATAGTATGCTACGACAGTGAAGGCAGCTGCATATATGTTAATAAATCGGCGTTTCGCATCTTTCATATACATAATGATCTGGATGAGATGAAGGCTTTTCTGGACGGCTGGCTTGAGATGAACTATCAGGAGCGCGCAGGACGCTTATGGCTGCAGTATTATCAATACGCCGACAGAGAGCATGTGATCGAAGTGCAGCACTTTGATGTAAAGAAAGCCGATTCGTCGCCTTTGGGCAGCTATTTTTCCTTCAGGGATATCACGCCTTCAAATGATGAAAGCGAAGATGCGGTTTATGTCACTCGAAGGGACAAACTCACAGGCGTCTATAATTGGGACGGCTTTAAGGAAAAAGCTCTTGAACATCTGTCTGCTCATGACCTGGCACCGCATATACTGATACGTGTTAATGTCAAGGAGTTTAAACTGGTCAACCAGCTTTTTGGCATTGAGAAAGGCAATAATGTATTGCGCAACATGGCGCTCATGTGCCGGGAACTGGCCGGGGAAGGCGATGTATTCGGACGTGTTCAGGCAGATCATTTTGTTATATTGACGGATGAGAGAAACTTTGACAGGCAGACCTACAGAAGCAGGGCTATGAAGCTGTCGGAGAGTTTTGGCAATAATCTGTATAAACTGCATATACAATTTGGCATTTACCGGCTTAAAAACAGGCGTGAAGATATCTCGATAATGGCTGACCGCGCTAATATGGCACTGCGTTCCATTACGGACGATTATCCGGTGAGCTTTGCGGAGTATGATAATAAGCTCATGTTTAATACGCTTTATGAAAACGAGGTGGTGAACAGTTTCGGAGAAGCGCTGCGTTCGGATCAGCTTCAGATCTACCTTCAGTCACAGAATGACAGGAACGGCAGGATCCTTTCGGCTGAGGCGCTGGCGCGCTGGATACATCCGGAGCAGGGCGTGATACTGCCGGAGAAATTCGTAAGCGTGCTTGAACGCGCCAATATGATACATGAGCTGGACAGGATAATCTGGGAAAAGGCCGTCCGCAAACTGAGTGAGTGGTCAGGCACAGGCATGGAAAATATCAGGCTGTCTGTTAATATTTCGCCCAAGGATATTGCGCATCTTGATCTGGTCAGTATCCTGACGGGGCTTGTAAAGAAGTATGATGTGGCGCCTCAAAGACTTAATCTTGAGATCACGGAAACTACGCTGATGGCGGACCCTGAGCGCTGCATATATATTGTCAGCGAACTGCAGAAGGCGGGGTTTGCGGTTGAAATAGATGATTTCGGCAGCGGTTATTCATCCTTGAATCTTTTAAAGGATCTTCATGCTAATATATTGAAGATCGACAGGGCATTTCTTGCCCGCACGGAACAGGAGAAGAGGGCGGAAGTGATCCTGACCCATATCATCAATATGGCCAGGGATCTTGATATGGAGGTCATCGCGGAAGGCGTTGAGACCATACATCAGCTCGAACTGCTTCATTCTCTTGGCTGTGACATATTCCAGGGCTTTTATTTCTCGAAGCCCATACCCGTTTCAGATTTCGAGAAGAAGTATAATTAATAAAAATATGCCTCCGGTCCGCAGGGCTTGATGCTATACCTGTATTATATTGACAAGCGCGAGTATAATCAGATATAATGTCTGAGTGCTTTTTAGTACATTATTATCAGAAAAGAGGTTTACATAAAATGGCTGTTTCGTACAATCATCGTGAGATCGAGGAAAAATGGAGAAAGCAGTGGGAAGAACATCCCATTAATGTTAATGACGGGAAGAAGCCTAAGTATTACTGTCTGGATATGTTCCCTTATCCTTCGGGATCGGGCCTGCATGTAGGACACTGGAGAGGCTATGTTATCTCTGATGTATGGAGCAGATACAAGCTGCTTAACGGCTATTATCTTATACATCCCATGGGCTGGGATGCCTTCGGTCTGCCTGCCGAGAACTACGCTATAAAGAACGGTGTGCACCCCCGTGTATCCACCGCTTCAAATGTGGCAAATATCAAGAGGCAGATCGGCCAGATAGCAGCAATATACGACTGGGATATGGAAGTAAATACCACCGATCCCGACTTTTATAAGTGGACCCAGTGGATCTTTGTTCAGATGTTCAAGAAAGGCCTTGCTTATGAGAAGGAGATGCCTATCAACTGGTGTCCTTCCTGTAAGACCGGTCTGGCTAACGAAGAAGTAGTGGATGGCAAGTGCGAGCGCTGCCATACCGAAGTTACCAAGAAGAACTTAAAGCAGTGGATGCTTAAGATAACCGCTTATGCAGACAGACTGCTTGATGACCTGGATAAGCTTGACTGGCCTGAAAAGGTTAAGAAGATGCAGACCGAGTGGATCGGACGTTCTTACGGCGCAGAGGTAGACTTTGCTATAGACGGACGCGATGAAAAGATCACGGTATATACCACCAGACCTGATACGCTTTACGGAGCTACATTCATGGTACTGGCTCCCGAACATAAGCTGGCTGCTTCACTTGCTACCGCAGAGACCAAAGCGGCTGTTGATGATTATATCTACAGGGCATCT
>CADAHD010000137.1 GCA_902787595.1 uncultured Lachnospiraceae bacterium | reverse complement strand
AAGAGAGAGGGAAAGGCATCGGAGAACGCTGTGCTTACCAGCCGCGTTATCGACAGACCCATGCGTCCCTTATTCCCCAAGGATTACAGAAATGATGTAACACTTGACAACCTGGTAATGAGCGTTGATCCCGATTGCCGTCCCGAGCTTGTAGCTATGCTGGGCAGCGCGATCGCAACCTGCATTTCCGATATTCCTTTTGACGGTCCCTGCGCTATGACACAGATGGGCATGATCAACGGCGAGCTTATCATCAACCCTACCCAGGAGCAGTGGGCAGCCGGCGACCTTAAGCTTACTGTTGCATCTACCGCACAGAAGGTTATCATGATCGAAGCAGGCGCAAACGAGATACCCGAGTCCAAGATGCTCGAGGCTATCTATACCGCTCATGATGTAAACCAGAAGATCATCAGCTGGATCAACCAGATCGTTGCAGAGGTAGGCAAGCCCAAGCATGAGTATGTGAGCTGTGCAGTTCCCGAGGAACTCTTTGCAAAGATGAAAGAGATCGTTCCTCCTGCAGAGATGGAGACAGCAGTATTTACTGATGAGAAGCAGGTTCGTGAGGAGAACATCTCAAATATCCAGAAGCGTCTTGAGGAAGCTTTTGCAGATAATGAGGAATGGCTTGCTATTCTTGGCGAGGCTCTTTATCAGTATGAGAAGAAGACCGTACGTAAGATGATCCTTAAAGATCACAAGCGTCCCGACGGCCGTGAGATCACCCAGATCAGAAAGCTTGCAGCAGAGGTTGATATCATTCCCCGTGTACACGGTTCTGCAATGTTTACACGTGGACAGACCCAGATCTGCAACGTATGTACCCTGGCACCTCTTTCTGAGGCACAGAAGGTTGACGGACTTGATGATAATGTAAAGGCTAAGAGATATATACATCATTATAATTTCCCTTCATATTCCGTTGGTGAGACCAAGGTAAGCCGCGGACCCGGAAGACGTGAGATAGGACACGGTGCTCTGGCAGAGCGCGCTCTGCTCCCGGTTATCCCCAGTGAAGAGGAATTCCCTTATGCTATCCGTACCGTAAGTGAGACCTTTGAATCCAACGGCTCCACTTCAATGGCAAGTACCTGTGCATCCTGTATGTCTCTTATGGCTGCAGGTGTTCCCATCAAGAAGATGGTTGCAGGTATCTCCTGCGGTCTGGTAACAGGCGAGACCGATGATGATTTCGTACTGCTTACCGATATCCAGGGCCTTGAGGACTTCTTCGGAGATATGGACTTTAAGGTTACCGGTACAAAGGACGGTATCACTGCTATACAGATGGATATCAAGATCCATGGTCTTACCAGACCTATCGTAGAGGGCGCTATCGCACGCTGCCGTGATGCAAGACTCTTCATCATGGAGAACTGCATGAAGCCCGCTATAGCAGCTCCCAGAGCTACTGTTAACGAGTATGCTCCCAAGATCATCCAGATCACCATCGATCCCGAAAAGATCGGTGAGGTTGTGGGCCAGAGAGGAAAGACCATCAACGAGATCATCGCGCGTACAGGTGTTAAGGTTGATATCACCGATGACGGCGCAGTCAGCGTATGCGGCACCGATCCCAAGGCTATGGATGATGCAGTTAAGATGATCCAGACCATCGTTACCGAGTTTGAAGAAGGTCAGATCTTCACCGGCAAGGTTGTAAGCATCAAAGACTTCGGCGCTTTCGTAGAGTTCGCTCCCGGCAAGGAAGGCATGGTACATATTTCACGTATCGCCAACCGCAGGATCGACAAGGTTGAGGATGTGCTCGCGATAGGAGATGAGGTTAAGGTAATCTGCCTTGGCAAGGATCCCAAGAATCCGGGAAGATATACCTTCTCCATGAAGGATGTAGAGCAGTAATCTTAAGGAGGGGCCCGCGCGAAGCGTGGGCTGGTCTCAAGGGGTACCGGCGAAGCCGGTGGATACCTTGAGACGTAAAGATGCCTTAAGATATTCGCAAGGGGGGACCCATGAACATGGGGGGATTCCTTGCGATGTACAGGCTTAGATATGTAGATAAAAAAACAGTTGAAAATAATCCTGCCATAGGTTATACTATGCAGGTATTCGTAAAAGTTAAGACAATCCAGGAGGAAGTATTAATGATTTCTGCAGGTGATTTCAGGAATGGTATGACTATCGAGCTGGACAACAGCGTTTATCAGATAGTTGAGTTTCAGCACGTAAAACCCGGCAAGGGCGCAGCTTTTGTCAGGACCAAGCTCAAGGATATTAAGAATGGCGGCGTTGTTGAGCGTACATTCAGACCTACCGAAAAATGTCCCCAGGCGCGCATAGACAGAAAGGAAATGCAGTATCTCTATTCAGACGGAGATCTGTTCAATTTCATGGATACAGAGAATTACGAGCAGGTAGCTCTTAATAAAGAGACTATCGGTGATGCTCTTAAGTTCGTGAAGGAAAACGAAATGGTTAAGGTCTGCTCACACAATGGCAGCGTATTCGCTATCGAGCCTCCTCTGTTCGTAGAACTGGAGATCACCGATACCGAGCCCGGCTTCAAGGGTGATACAGCTACCGGCGCTTCCAAGCCCGCTACTGTTGAGACCGGAGCACAGGTTTCCGTACCTCTCTTTGTGGAGATAGGTGAGAAGATCAAGATCGATACCAGAACCGGAGAGTATTTGAGCCGCGTTTAATTACCGATCGACCGGCGCTGATGCGCTGAGCTGAAAACGATTTATAAGACAGCCAAGACTGCAGACAAGTCTGGCTGTCTTTTTTTGTGCACAGTATAAAAATCAGTTAACAATACGGAGGAAAAATAAATGGATATAAATGAATTTCAGGAAAAAGTAAAGAAAGCATTAATGGAATACGGTGGGAAGGAAGCAGAGGTCCGCGTAAGCAAAGTAAGAAAGAATAACGGCTTTGTATTGACCGGAGTGTCTATGTTTAAAAAAGGGAGCAATGTGACGCCCACCATTTATATTGATGATTATCTCAGAAAATATGAAGACGGCATGACTTTTGGGGCGATTATGGATGAGATAATCCGTATGCTCGAAAACTATGCGGTCGATAAGGATTTTGATGTCAGCTTTTTTACGATATGGGATAAGGCAAAGGAAAGGATAGTATACCGGCTTATAAGCGCGGAGAAGAATGAGCAGCTTCTGGAGGAAGTGCCTTATATACCCTTCCTGGATATGGCCATAGTGTTCTATGGACAGCTGGGGGATCGATAAAGAGCTTTTATACAAGACAGCGGAAGAAAACTGCAGCCGTCTGCTTCCTGCAGCTATACAGGGCATTAGTGAGCTTATGCGTGAAGTGGTGATAAATAATATTAAAATGAAAGCGCAGGAAAATGAAAACTGCAATGATCCCGGATTTATTGAGAGGATGGCAGATGAGCTGCTGGAGCAGATGGCGGATGCTCATTCGCAGGTGCCGATGTATGTTTTGTCGAATGAGCAGAGGTATTACGGCGCTGCCTGCCTCTTATATAAGGATGTGCTTAAGAAATTCGCGCAGGAGCAGGGAGCGGATATTTATATACTTCCCTCATCTGTTCATGAGACCATATTGCTGCCTGACAGAGGGATAGAAAACCCTGATGAATTAAGGAGGATGGTGCGTGAGGTGAATGATACACAGTTATCCCCCGAAGAAGTCCTTTCGGACTCTGTATATTATTATGACCGGGAAAGCGGAAAGGTAAGCCTGCCGCTTGAAACAGAGCTGACTGTAATGGCATAAAAACTGGACAACGGGTGTATTTTGTGGTAATATATTGCAGATGCACCCGTAGTTTAATGGATAGAATGATGGCCTCCGACGCCGTTGATGCAGGTTCGATCCCTGCCGGGTGCGCTGTTTTTATGGAGAGATGAAAATGGGAAATAATAATATACCTGAAAACGGAAACGATCGTTTACCGGAAAGCGCCATGCCGCCCCTTCCGGAGTACGAAGAAGGCAGTCTCCAGTCAAAGAAAGCAGACATTATGGAACAGGTCAGTCGTGAGATATCCGGTGGTGCCGAGCCTTCTCCGTCTTATGCGCATAAAGCTGATCTGGTTAGAAATGCATTTTATATGGACGATATTATCTCTGTTGATGATGAGCCCAAGCAGGAAGAAGAGGAAGAGCCGGAGAGTTCAGCGGATGAAAAACCTGTTCGCAAGGCCGGATTAAGATCATGGATAGAGGCTCACAGAGTTGCATGTCTGGTCGTGGCTCTTACGATCATAGCAGGAGTCGTTGTGGTGGGAGCAGTGTGGCTTCATTCCCGCAATTCCGAACCGGGACCTAAGGGAACGGCTGTATCTATCAATTCTGCATCGGGTGATCAGCTGGCTGCATCCGGAAATGCTGCGGTAATAAGTGAAGATCCGCTGGCGCTCAATGAGGACGCCGAGCTTAACAGCCTTATCAGCAGATATTTTAAAGCGAGACAGGATAAGGATATTGATACTTACTCTTCATTGCGTAGTTATACGGACAGCCTTGAACAGGCTAAGCTGGAAGCGAAGAGCGAATATATCGAAGGATACAGAAACCTTAAGTGCTATACCAAGAAGGGCCCGTATGATGACTCATATATGGTATATGTATCCTATGATCTGAAGCTCAGGGAATGGGATCAGACCGTTCCTGCGCTGGAGACGCTGGTAGTCTGCCGCAAGGAAGCCGAAGGCGATGTTCCCGGTGAATTATATATATACAGCGGCAGCTTTGATGAAGATGTAGTTGAATATATACAGGCTGTAACGGCTCAGGATGATGTTGTGGATCTCTTTAAGAGAGTTGACAGTGAATATCAGGAGATCATGGATGCCAATCCCGATTACGAAGAGTATATGGCATCGCTGAAACAGCTTATAAGAGACGGAGTAGGTGTTCGCCTTGCAGCAGCGGCGGATTCACAGACGGATGATGACGCTGTATCGGAAAATGATGCGGATAAGCCTGCAGCAGATGATGCTGAAAAAGAAAAAGACGATAAAGACAGTGTAAGCCAGCAGGAAGTGAAGCCTGCAGCGGAGTTTGAAGTGGAAGCTACGGATTATGTTAATGTCCGCGCATCCGATTCTCCCGAAGCTGATAAGCTGGGCAGTGTTTCTCCCGGAACCAAGCTTACCTGCAAAGAGCAGCTGGCTAATGGCTGGAGTCATGTCATATTCGATGGCAAGGATGCCTATATCAAATCGGATTACCTTAAGGTTGTAGGTGAGGGACTTGAAGTTAAAGGCAAGGTAAATGTTATCTCCACGGTGAACATACGCGCAAAGGCTGATATCAATTCCGATCTGCTGGGCGTTGCTTATGCAGGCACGACTTATGAGATGGCAGAAGAAGAAAAAGACGGCTGGACGGCCGTGATCTATAACGGTAAAGTGGCTTATATCAAGTCGGAATATCTGGAAGTACAGTAAAAGAAAAGCTTTACTGCTTAAGGAAAGATTTAAGAAGCGGGCTCTTGGGGGAAGTGAATAACTCCTCCGGAGTGCCGCTTTCTTCTATTATGCCCTTGGCCATGAAAATGACTTTATCCGAAGCATTGCGGGCAAATTCCATTTCATGTGTGACTACGATCATAGTATTGCCTGCAGCTTTAAGATCTTTGATAACCCGCAGCACTTCTTTTGTGAGCTCCGGATCCAGGGCGCTGGTAGGCTCGTCGAAGCAGAGTATGCGCGGTGTGAGCATAAGAGCGCGGGCTATAGCTACACGCTGCTGCTGGCCGCCTGAGAGCTCACAGGGATATGAATCCTTCTTTTCAGCGAGCCCTATGCGCTTTAAAAGTTCAAGCGCCTGCGCATCGAGTTTTTCTGCAATGGCTTTCTTTTGCGAAGCAAAGCCGGGAGTTTCTTCCTTAGCTTTTAACATTGCGGCAAGGGTAAGATTCTGCAGTACGCTGTACTGCGGAAACAGATTAAAGGACTGGAATACCAGGCCGAAGTGAGTACGGTTATGTCTGATGGCTTTGGGAGAAAGCAGAGAGGGATCATTAGCGTCGAATACAGCTTCACCATCGACTTTTATGCTGCCGCCGTCTGCAGTCTCAAGGAAATTCAGGCAGCGCAGCAGAGTGGTCTTGCCGCTTCCGGAAGAACCGATAATGGAGAGTACCTCACCGCTTTCCATATCGAAATCGATGCCTTTTAATACTTTTGTATCTCCAAAAGATTTTGTCAGTGCGCTAACTTCCAATAAAGCCATATCAATTATCTCCAATAACGTGATAGTTTCTTCTCCAGCAGGCCAAAGAGCAGCGTTACAAGGGCGCTGAAGCCCAGATAAAACGCGCCGGTATAGAAGAGGGGCCATATAATGAACTGCAGCCTCAGGATCTCGCTGGCGGCAAAATATATCTCTACAACGGAAACGGTCCTTGCAAGCGCGGTATCCTTGACCAGGGTGACGACCTCATTGCTCATGGGGGCTACTATATTCCTGATCACCTGAAGCAGTATTACCTTAAAGAAAGTCTGACTGCGGCTCATACCCAATACCTCGCAGGCCTCATACTGACCCTTGGGAATGTTCTCTATGCCGCCACGGAAAATCTCCGCAAAATAGCAGGCGTAGTTTATCACGAAGGCAAATAAAGCGCCACAGAAGTATGAGAGAGGCACATTGCCGTGGAATACTTCCCATTTGGTAAGGGGATGGCCAAATACTATGCCGGGAAGATATACGACGATCATCAGCTGAAGCAGCAGAGGCGTACCGCGGATTATATAGATAAATGCCCGCATCAGGAAACGCAGCGGTTTAAAACGCATGCGTGAGATGCAGGCAAACAATAATCCAAGAGGTATGGCAAACAGCAGGGTAAGGAAAAACAGTGCAAGTGTCGTTCCAAATCCTTGTGCGAGTTTTCCGGTTACGGAAAGAAAAGTTCCCAAATCCTGCTCCTTTATCGTTTATTTTACGGCCTGCTCATAGAGGTCGAGCATATCATACTTGATCGCCAGTTTTTCAAGTGAACCGTCGTTGATCATATCGCTGATGACAGCATTAACCTTTGCAGTCATATCTGAACCTACACGGAAGCCGATAGCATATTCTTCATTAGCAAGCTCGATCCCGTCTACGATCTGAAGGTTGGCAAAATCGCCGCTGCCTACAGAAGCCTTGGCCATGGTATAATCGATAACGATCGCGTCATAGTTTCCGGCGTTAAGAGCTACCAGAGCATCCTGCTGTGAATTGGAAGCCGTGTAGCTGGCTGTCTTTAAAGTGTCATCATCTACGATGGCGCTCTCGCCTGCTGAGCCGCTTTCTGCGGAAAGCATAGCGGATGAGAGACTTGCCTTATCGGTATAGGTGCCGGCATCTGCGGAGTTGATAACAACACACTGCTTATTGATAAGATAGGTGGTTGAGAAATCCATATTTGCGCGGCGTTCTTCGGTTACGGTGAGACCATTCCATATGCAGTCGATGTTCTTTGATTTGAGCTCGGTTTCTTTCATATCCCAGTCGATGATCTGGAATTCTTTTTCCAAGCCAAGGCGGGCGCAGACATCGCTTGCAAACTCGGTGTCGAAACCTGTAAGAGCGCCGTTATCGGGATCATAAAAGTTCATGGGCTCGTAAATGGTGATGCCTATGACCATCTTGCCGTTCTTATTGATGTAGTCGAAATCGCTTTCAGCATTCTGGCTGCCGCCTTCTGTTGCGGCAGACGCAGCGCCGTCGGTATTGCTGCAGGCGGTGAGAGCGCATACACCAAGCAGTGCCATTACAGTTAACAGTCTTTTTTTCATAATTTTTTTCCTCCCTGTTTATCCGGAATTTCAGACCGGAATATTAATTGTGTAAACTGATAAAGTATTCCATCAGATTATCCTGAAGGATATAGTCGTGTATCATGTCTTCTCCGTAGGTGCTTACAAACTCGTCAACATTGTCGGTATATCCGTACTCCGCAGCCAGCTTGGCAATGTCATCATCGCTTACTTTTATTCCTTCTTTATCGGCAATAGCATTATACAGTATTGAATGACGCATATTTTCAACAGATTCGATCATCATCTGTTTTTTATATGCTTCGACATCCATATTGTAATACTGGTTGATAAGCATTTCAGCGCTTGTATTGGTTTGCTGAGAGCTTGCATCCAGCTGAGCTATTATCTTATCGTAATAAGCTTTTATGGATTCCTCAGACAGACTGCTTAAGTAAAAATCGCTGTCGATGAAATCCCAGATGAGTACTGCGAGCTGATTGTTTTTGATGTTTTTCCTCAGCTCGGCGGCTGAAGTCAGTTCTCCGCCTGTAAAGCTGTTTACAATATCATCGGTAAGCTCGGGTACTTTGTTCCCGGAGATTATCTGGTTGAGGGTTATTGCAAAGACTGCAGGTTTGCCGGCCAGATCCGTATTTCCGTAATCTTTGGGGAAGGTTACATGCACATCTTTGGTCTCGCCGACTTTCATGCCGACGATGCCTTCGGTAAAGCCGTCGATATAAGCGCTTACGCCTATAGTCACCTGCTGGTCGTCTGCTGTGCCGCCTTCAAAAGCCACGCCGTTCATGGTGCCGACGAAGTTGATGCTTACGGTATCGTACATTTCGGCGGTATTTCGGCTTACGCTGACAGGCTCAATATAGCCGGAGAGAATGTTCTTGACTATTACCTTGTCAACTTCGCTTTCGTCAAGCTGCGTTTCCTTATTAAAATAATCGCTGTTTAGATAATTATGAACATAGACATCCTGGCCTTCGGAGCCTTTAAGCTTTAACATCTTGTTTTCGGCAACAAGGGCTTCATAATCCAGGGTTTCATTCTGTACCATTTCGGGAATGTCGGGAGTGGTAGAGAAGAGTATGCTATTATCAACAGCTGCCAGTTCCGAACCGGGTTCTCCGGTTGTAATGCTTATTTCATCCTGAGGATTGCCGGAAGGATCTTTTTTCTTTTGTTTTATGATAACTATGGAAACAACGATCACAATAACGGCCAGCACGGCAAGAGCGATCTCAAAAATGATGGCCTTCCTGTTTTTTGCGATATCCTTTGCGGGTGTGGCAGAGGCCGCGGGTTTGGATATTTTGTTCCCGGCAGGTTTTTCGTCATCATCCGGGAGGTCGTTTACATCGTCGGAAGGCTTGTCGTCATCATCGCTGTTTTCGTTATCTTCATCGTTATTATCCGCGGAAGATAGATTATCATCGGCTGATTCATCGCTGATGTCGTTAGCTGTTTCATCTTTTTCTTCGATTTCTGTGTATTCTGACTTTTTCATTATCATTACCTCCAATAAGCTGTTATTTTATCATGTGACTTAGATATTCGCAAGTTATTCTTGCTTTAAAGCCTGCCATAAGGTAGAATACATATATTAGTAAGTAGATTCTATGGTTGACATCCGGAGGATTGACCTTATGGCTGCAAGAAAGAGAATTGCTCTCTTGCTGGGACAGGCGGACGAATACTATCAGGAACGTTTTATCAAAGGCTTTCTGGAACAGGCATTTTCGGACGATTTAGATGTCTGTATTTTTTCCATGTATATAAAATATCAGGATACTCCGGCCAGGGAGATAGGCGATTCGAATATTTTCAGGCTGGTCAATTATTCAAGATTTGATGCTGTAGTTGTACTGCTTGATACTATACAGACGCCGGGTGCAGCCGATGCTCTTGAGGATGAGATCAAAAGTCGCTTCAGCGGACCG
>CADAHD010000136.1:1220-7700 GCA_902787595.1 uncultured Lachnospiraceae bacterium | reverse complement strand
CACAGAACATCAACAAGCTTGGGAATATCTTTTTTGTCTGCGCCCAGCTCTGCGAAGTTTGAAGGCATTCCGATGGAGATGAAGAAACGGCGGAGTCTTTCGATACCTTCAAGTGCTGTAGCCTTGGGGTTTGCAAAATCCATCTGGCAGCCCCATACGCGGACAGCAACCTGTGCAAAACGCATTACGTCATGATCGCAGACGTAAGTGAATACAGCGGGAAGGGTGACGGCAAGGCCGGCGCCGTGCGCGCAGTCGTAAAGAGCTGATAATTCATGTTCAATATTATGGCTGTTCCAGTCCTGACTGCGTCCGACGCCGCAGGAATTATTGTGCGCCATCATGCCGGCCCACATAATATTGGCACGGGCATCATAATTGTCGGGATCTTTGATGACCCTGGGGCCTTCATGGATCATGGTAAGGAGCAGTCCTTCGATGAGACGGTCGGTAACCTCCACTTCACGGGAATTGGTAAGATAACGCTCGTAGAGGTGAGCCATGATATCGCTGATGCCTGCCGCCGTCTGATAAGGCGGGAGCGACTGGGTGAGAGCAGGGTTAAGTATTGAAAATCTGGGGCGGATGGCGTCGCCGCTGGCTCCGCGCTTGAACATGCCCTCTTCTTTGGTGATAACGCTGTCGGGGCTGCCTTCGCTGCCTGCAGCCGCTATGGTAAGAACGGTTCCTACGGGGAGGGCTTCGGTTATGCGCTTTCCGCAATAGAAATCCCAGAAATCACCGTCATAAACTGTTCCGGCAGCTATAGCTTTTGAAGAGTCGATAACGCTGCCGCCGCCGACTGCGAGAATAAAGTCGATCTTTTCATTACGGCAGATATCTATGCCCTGATAAACGAGACCGCTGCGGGGATTGGGCTGAACGCCGCCCAGTTTAACATAGCTTACGCCCGCTTTATCAAGCGAAGCGCAGACACGGTCTAAAAGACCGGAGCGTACAGCGCTGCCGCCACCGTAGTGGATCAGCACCTTGCTGCCGCCGTGTTTTAAAACATATTCACCGCATTCGTTTTCACGGTCTTTGCCGAAAACAAACTCCGTAGGGCTGTAAAAATTGAAATTTTCCATTTTATCCTCCTTGATGTGCAGTGGCGCAAATGCGCCGCTTTTTTGAAATATTTACCGCTTATGCAATGAAATTAGCATATTTGAAAATGCTGTTCAACACTGCGGACGGCATCTTGGAGATATGTTCAATAAATTTACGGGATAATTCAATTTTGTTTTATGATATAAAGACATGAGCCGGCGCATTTTTAATGTCCGGCTCATAAAGATGATATATGATCTTGGGAAAGCATTTAACTGGCTAGAATGTTTTGCTGTTTATGTTGATAACCGCTTTCATATAATGAGAATATGCGGTTTAACTCGGATTCTTCGATGCCGATGCGACCTGCCAGGTCATATACGAAATTGCATTCGGATTCATCAAAAAGATGATCGGCGTACATAACATCCAGGATCTCGAACAGTACTCTTTTTTTCTGGGGAGCAGTGAGAGATTCGAAATATGCGGCCAGTGTTTCAATACTTACGCCGCTGTCATCGGGGCAGTCATTACTGCATGTTTCTTTGCTGCCGGTTGCCTTTTTATATCTGCGCAGCAGTTCTTTTTCTTCCTCAACCACGATACCGTTTGCTTTGGCAGCTTTTACGGCAAGCATCAGAAAGTTTTCTGTATCGATATAGATCTTATTGTTCATCGTATTTTCCTCCCTTCATATTACCTGGTGTTTCAGCTTGTTCTTATGGTTAGACCTCTGTAACGTCAAAGCTTTTGCAACTCTATGCACTGATGTTACCATGCGTTTTGCCTGTATTCTACCAACCATGCTTTCCAATAATGCTCTGATTTATTGCATTTTGGCGCTTATGTATGCTATGTATGATTGCTGATTAAGGATATGACGCCAATATTAGCTTATCTGAGTCTTTATGGCGCAGGATGAAAAGATTTCCAAGGTACTTATATCTATGGTATAATTAACGATGAAAACGGATGTATACAGCACAAAAAAGCAGTTGAGCGATCGAAAAGAGGCAATGAACGGTAGCGAAAAGATAAAGATGTGAACTTATAGAGAGGATAAACAGAGTTATGGAGAATGAAATAACACGGATTGATATCAGGGATCTGATGGCATCGCAGGAGGTGCGTTCATGCTGTGATTCCGAATATGCAGGTGATGTGTGGGTAAGCATGAAAGACCTGTATCCTCCGCAGAAGGAGCTTGTAAGACTTATGATATTAAGCGATGAAGATGCCGAAGCCGGAAAAGAATTACAGGAATATGATGAGGAACTGAGCGGCGTTGTGATAGACAGCTCAGATGAGATATGTACAGTTGTTCTTTGTACGTATGAGAATAATGATATATATATAAAAAAATGGATAGGTGATAAAAAGAATCTTTCAAGTGATGCCATGGTCGTTATCAAGGGTATGATGAGTGTGATAATGAATGATGACAGAGACCTTAATATGCTCTGTATAGAAAATATCAGTAAAAGCGGAAAGAGTTTTCTTAAGATGCTGATGTAAAGGAAAGGAGGCAGATGTCGTGGGATTTGAAGAATATGCAAAGCAGAAACGAAAGATAAATGAAGGATTTGGGGCGCAGGATCAGAATTCTGAAGAACAGAAGCAGGTCGAGAGACAGCAAAAACTTGGGGAAATGCTTTTTAATATGGAGCAGGCGCAGAAAGAACGAGGGCTTGCTTCGGGCGGCGAAACCGGCTTTGGTTCTGAAAGCATGGATGCTCTGCTTTCCGGGACAAGCTTTGCTGAAAGGACCGAATATTATTTTAAAGAACAGGGACTGCTGACTGCTAAGGAGGAGAGGTATCAAAAGCTTTCTGAAGATACTGACGGTTCTGTTGCACAGTTCGCAGAGGAACACAAAAATACAAATGCAAAGAAAAGGAAGAAGAGCGCGAAAAGCGCAGCACAGAATTTTAAGAAGGCCAGAGATCTTGAAGATGCTGCCTCAGGTAAGGATATGTCTGCTATTGAGGAATACAAGTCACGTGATGAGATCATGCGTGCGCGTATGGCCGGGATGATAGATGCAGCAAAGGTAAAAGCAACAAGCGCGGAGGATGAAGGATACCGTATCGCTAAGGCAAAGCTTAAGTGTTTAAGCGTTCTACATGATCAGCTTTTACATCTTAAGACCGATGAGCATAGAGCAGAGTTCGTCAAGGCAGAAAAGAAGCTTATAAAGGAGCTGAATTCTGCCCGGAAGGAAATGACAAAATACAGTGAAAAGCAGACTGATCAAAAGTGGCGCAGTGAAAACGGCATGGATGATCCTCAGGTTATTGATGAGATCGTCAAAAACTGCGGTAATGAAACCGTAACTGCGGAGGATGTCCGTGTTCTGCTGCCGGGGATGATAGCAGGAAAGGAAAAGAGCAGACCGGAATACAGAGAGGCTTTTGAAAAATGTAAAGCAAATAATGTGTATAAGGATATGGGGGTAGACCCCGGGAATCTGGACCGTGTGATCATGAACCCCTGTTATTATGTACGCAGGGATAAAAACGGAAAACCCGTCAATAAAAATGAACAAAAGAAGGCAGATTGGAACAGGCGCTGGTGCGAAGCCTGCAGCGACAGATCAAAATCCGGTGAGCGTATAACGCTTTTAGAAGAAGCATGTAAAAGATATGAAAAGATGTCCGTACCGGATCTGAATGAGGTTAAAAAGAAGGGAGCAATATATTTTTATAAAAAAGATCCGGTTGGTATTTACAGTGTCTCTAAATTTGCCCTGACTATTGATAATCTGAAGGAAAAGGAACCCTTTATAGAAGGATTTGAGAAGACACATAAGGAATTTGCGGCAAAGATGGAGATTTGGAGGATGTTTAGTGCCGTGCTGACGTGTGAGCTTGGAGAAAAACATCTTATGAAACAGGGAAAAGATGGTTGGGAGATCAGTATAATAAATAAAAACAGACTCTATACCGAAGATGAAAAAAAAGAAGCCGAAGAGGAGTATAAGGATGATCATACATATAAAATGAATCTGCTTGAGGAAAAGTATGCACCGCTGAATGAGGCCAGGAAAAAGGATAAAGAAGAAAACACAGTAAATAATCAAACTCTTAAATTGCAGACTGAGAAAGAGGTAATACAAGACAGAGAGCATGCTACAAAGGCTTATAAACGATATAACAAGGAGTCTTATAAGGTTTACTCATCTCTGGTATATGGGGATCTGTATCTGAAGAATCCTCTTTACAAGAGTTATTTTGACGATAAGATCAGCTTCAGAAACAATACTCTTGAAATAACAAGATGTGGCGCATGTGTTATGAGAAAGGTGAATTTCGATGATAACTGGCAGCCAATATCTGAAGAAGATAAAAAGAACCATGAATGGAATATGAAGTATGCAGTCACTCTGAATAGTATGGTCAAGCAGAAAACGAAAAAAAACAAAGCCAAAGAAGAACCTGAAGCAGGGAGCTATGAGGAAAAGGCAATCACTGAGATGGCTAAGGAAGAACTCGTAAGATTTTACACAAATGGTTTTAAGCTGCCTGACCCGGAGGTGATAAAAAAAGAACTGATAGACAAGATGAGGTCGGGGAAATCCTTTAAATCGGATTATTTTGAATCATTTATAAAATCCTCAGGAGATATAAAAGAGTATATGAATAAAGCTCTCGCATACTCAAATCTGATAGGATTGTTTCCGGATATCAAGGTATTTGCCAATAAGGAAGAAAATCAGAAAATGAATGCATATTATACAGCAGGTATGCATCTTGCAGGTCTTGTTAATGCATATACGGAATTTAATTATGGGATCAGTTTTTCGGAAAGAAAGCTTTCTTTGTTGGCAGGAGTGAGTGATGATCCGAATATGCTTGAAGCGGTCTTTCTGGAAGAATATAAAAAGGGTTACGAGAAAGCAATGAGATGACCGTGGGGGGAGATATGATGAGAGTAGTATTGATAGATGAAGAGAGAAAAAAAGACTTTTCCGGAGTGCTGCCTGTAGATGCGGAATTCGGCAGACAGTGTATCATGCTTGGGGCGGTGGATGATGAAGGGCGTGCGGTTGGTTCACTGATAGTATCGGAGGATGCAGAGCAGTACTCTGTTGAATGGCTTTTTGTTGACGTTAATGCCAGGAGGCAGAAAGCAGCCACAATGCTCTTACAGGCGTTTGAAAGTTTGATAGGGACCATCGGGATAAAGCCTGTAAGATGTTATTTTGAAGCGGATGCGGAGGGAATACTGTTTTCGTTTTTGGATTCCTTTGACAGTCCGGGATTCTCCTGTACGACAACTTTTTCGCATAACAGATACAGGATACCTGCAAGGCTTTTTTATGAATCCGAACGATTAAAAAAGATACGTAGAAACAAACTTGAGACAAAGGGCTTTTTTGCTCTTCCTAAAAAAGAGCAGAACAGGCTTCTGGCAATGGTATCAGACAGCTATTATATTTCGGATATGAAGGGATGGGAGGCAGATTGTGAGAAGCAGCTTTGTCTTACGGTTTGTTCTAAAGATGAGCCACAGGCTTTTCTGATCGTACAGAAACAGGGCGGGAAGGTACTTGAGCTGTCTTTTATCTACAGCGCAACGCCGAATGCTCTGTATGAACTCCTGCAGACGGCAGCGATGGTGGCAAGTGAAGTCTGCAGTGATTCTGTTATTGTTCTGGATGCTGTATTTCCGAAGGCTGAAACACTGGCCAAAGGCTTTTTCGAAAATACAGGTGTATCGCATATTTATGAAGCAGAGTTTATATAGTAGTCGAAAGAATATTATGCATTTTATGATAGTATTTATAAATGTAAGTGTCGGTCACGCACCTCAAGGAGTTATATAATGATGGAAAAGACAGGTTCAAAACTTGCGAAAAAGGCAGCTGCGCTGCTGTGCGCTGTGTTGCTGTTTACTTCTTCGGCAGACATTTTTATGCCGTTTGCTGAGGTTATTGCGGCAGATGAGGCGACGCCTGTATCCGGGACTTTTTCGATATCGGCTGCGCAGATCCAGTACGGAGAGGATGGCAGTAACGAAAGCGGTAACTTAGACCGCCTTTTTAAGCCCGCTTTGATCATCGACGGCAGTGAACTGATACTGGGCAGCGATTACAGCGTACGCTATAAATTCTTTACAGATAAAGGATCGGCACAGATGACGGATGCCGATGCATTTGATGCGGCAGAGGGCATGATCCTTTCGGAAATACCTGCAGGCACGGAGATCTGTGTACTTGCCTGCGCAGAGACCGCTGATGCCGGATATCCGGCTTCGGCCGGGGTTATCAATGGTTCTGCTTTTTCTGCATGCGGAACTGTTTGGGAGTCAGGTCTCTGTACTTTTTGAAACTGCGGATAAAGTGGCTGCAGTCTGAGAAGCCTGTTTTCTGACTGATGAAGGTCAGATCGTAGTCGGTAAAGAGCAGATATTCTTCTGCCTTATAGATCC
>CADAHD010000136.1:0-1193 GCA_902787595.1 uncultured Lachnospiraceae bacterium | reverse complement strand
GAGTACGACATGTGGCATTTATCTGCTATCTCGGTTACCCGGAGGTTATCTTCGAGGCGGCTGTCGATGTATTCGGCAATATTTTCTATACCGTAGATCTCTGCAGAGTTTACGGGGCAGGCATTGATATCCATTCCGTTATCCATCCAGGAGCGCACGATGCCGAAGATCAGACGGTAGATCTGCGCGCGGAGCATGATATCGCGCCCGTAACGGTATTGCGTGGATTCCCTGATGCAATCGTCAAAGATCTCACGGAAGTGCAGCTGGGCAGTCTCTTTTGCATTAAAGTGCATCTGCATGTTTAAGGAACGCGCATAGTTAAAGATATTTGATACGGAAGGGGCGTAGGAAGAACTGTTATGGAACTTGGCCGTATCAAATTTAATGCCGGCAAAGAGCTTGAGGCCGCCTTTCCCGGGAAAGAGCGAATGAACGGAAGAAGGCGGAAGCACCATCAGCTCGTTCTTTTCCACTGTATAAGTCTTGTCGTCACAGGTTATCTCTGCCGTCCCATCCATGATATATATAAATTCCGCAAAATAATGCCAGTGCGGCCTTACCGGGAAAGGAGCTTGCGCGGTATCAAATACAAAGCTTTCGATCGGGAAGTTGAGACTGTCCTGTTTTTCATATAAAGAATGCATGTAAACTGCCTTTCGTTCAAATCTGCTAACGCAGAATATAACATATTTTTGAAGAATTATCAATGCTGTGGTATAATCAGCGGCATAAAGGAGGAGCAGATCATGGAGCTTAAAGTAGGCAGAATGATAGTGGGAGATATGCAGACCAACACGTTTTTTGTATACCGTGAGGGAGAGAGTAAAGTCATGTTCTTTGATCCTGCGGCGCAGGGCAAATATATCAATGATAAGCTTAAGGAAAAGGGCTTTGAGGTAGAGGTGATCCTGCTGACCCACGGACATTTTGATCATATAGGCGGCGCAGATGCGCTGCGTAAAGAAAGCGGCGCAAAGATTTATGCGATGGAAGCGGAGAAGGTGCTTTTGGAAGACCCTTATGTGAATGTATCTGCACAGATGCACAGACCCGTGACTCTTACCGCAGACGGATTCTTTAATGACGGTGATATACTGGAATACGGCGATAAGAAGTGCCGTGTGATAGGAACTCCGGGGCATACCATAGGCAGCTGCTGCTTTTATTTTGAAGAGGCAGGTATACTGATC